>JBCBSO010000157.1:0-8200 GCA_039819205.1 Actinomycetota bacterium | reverse complement strand
ATCGCGCAATGTTGCCGAGCGTCGCTCGGCTGAGAACGACCTCGTCGACGCGCGATGTCCCGATCGACCACTCGGGGTCGATCGCCGCTTCGACGCCAGTGAACTGTTCCCTGGTCGGTCCCGTGTGATCTTGCCGCCGGGCATCGGCTTAGTCACCTCGACATGCAGCGTTGAGCACGTCGGCATGTCGACCGCTCAATGGGCGAACGGTAGTGGTGGGAGTGTGCGTGTGGCGCGTAAGGGTCGCGGCGGTCAGCCGTCAGGTCGTGCACAACCAACGATGTGCAAGGAGAACGACATGCTCACCCGAACGAACCTCATTTCCGTTACCGCCGGCACGTTTGCGGCACTGCTGCTCGGCGGCACCGCCTTCGCCGACGAATCGGGCCAACTCGGCGCGAAGACGCACAGTCCGAGTTCGCGGGCCGACGATGTAGCGGTGCCCTTCGAGGCACACGACGACTGGCAAACGTTCCATCGCGGCGCGGGCGATCTCACCGCGGACCCCGCAGGCACGTGCTACGGCCACACGCCGACGATCAAGGCCGTCGCCGGCTTTGCCACCATCGGCACCGCCGGCTCGGATGTGATCGTCGGCACCGACGGCCCCGACGTGATCTTCGGTCTCGGCGGCGACGACATCATCTGTGGTTTCGACGGGAACGACATCATCTACGGCGACACCGCCGATCCGTCGAGCGAAGTCGGCGAGAACGACACGATCAACGGCGGCATGGGCAACGACACGATCTTCGGCGGGCCGTGGCAGGACTTCCTGTTCGGCTCGGCTGGCAATGACACAATCCACGGCGACCTACCGGGATCGTCGAACGGCTTCGCCGACAACATCGAAGGCGGCAACGGCAACGACACCATCACCGGTGGGCCCGGCAACGATCTCGTCTGGGGCGACCGCCAAGACGGCGGCTACGGCCATGACACGATCGACATGGTTACCGACGACCCGAGCGACCACGACGAGGCGTGGGCCGGACGAGGCAACGACACGATCTACGCGGAGGATGGCAAGGGCCAAAACGTGTGGGGCCAGAGCGGCCGCGACACCTGTCACATCGACGAAGCGAT
The DNA here is from genome assembly GCA_039819205.1 of Actinomycetota bacterium. Taxonomy (GTDB): domain Bacteria; phylum Actinomycetota; class Acidimicrobiia; order Acidimicrobiales; family Ilumatobacteraceae; genus JABSQH01. The sequence continues at coordinate 7,114 of JBCBSO010000157.1, read as the reverse complement.
CGACGTGTGGTCGTCGTGCGAGGTCGAGCTGTAGTTCGTGTGATCTCCGGGCTCAGGTGAGCTCGGAGATCTCGAACAGGTGGCCGTCGGGGTCGCGGAAGAACGCTCGCGTCTCGCCGTCGCGGACGTGCGGCGGCGCCAAGAACTCGGCGCCCCTACCGGAGAGCAGCTCGTACAGACCGACACAGTCATCGACGCGGAAGATCAGCTGCACCGACGGGCGGTCGGGCGTTGCCGGAGGCGTCAAAGTGACATTCGGTTTGCCCGCGTCCGGACCGCCTCCAGTGACGAGGAGGATCCAGTTCCCGAGGAGATCGAGCACGACCGACGTACCGCCATACTCACCGAAGAGCTCGGCGTCGAGCACGTTGACGTACCAGTCGCGACTGCGGTCGATGTCGGTAACGACGAGCATGTGGGTGAGCGCCGACGCCTCGAATCGTTCCACGGCGACGAGCGTACGCGCCGTATCGTCCGCACCGTAACGTCGTGGGGATGCACGAGCGCGTGGCGATCCCGGGCGAGTACTCGCGAGATCGACCGATCGAGCCGCGCCGGACGGCACTGCTCGTGATCGACGTCCAACAGGCGACGTGGAGCGACACCGACGCCCAGGCCCGACCGGCGTACCACCGCAGAATGCGAAACGTGGTGCTGCCGAACCTTGCACGTCTGCAGGAAGCGTGTCGCGACGCAGGGATCGAGGTGATGTTCACCGTGATCGAGAGCCTCACGCTCGACGGCCGAGACCGGAGCAACGACTACAAGGCATCTGGGTTCCACATCCCCAAAGGTTCTCCGGGGGCGAAGGTGCCCGGAATCGTCGCCCCCGTCGGGGACGAGATCGTGCTCCCCAAGACGTCGTCGGGCCTGTTCAACTCGACGAACTTCGACTACCTGTTGCGCAACATGGAGATCGACACGGTGCTCGTCACCGGTGTTCTCACCGACCAGTGTGTCGACATCACCGTGCGTGATGGCGCCGATCGTGGCTTCTGGATGACGTGCATCTCCGATGCGTGTGCCACTGAGACAGACGAGCGTCACGACACCGCCCTTCGGGCGTTTGCCGGGTACTGCCGCACCGTGACCACGAATGAGGCGCTCGACCTAATCGCCGCAGCAGCCTCGGCTGCCGCTCGATAAGGACAGATCATCGTCGATGTCTCCAACCTCTTCCGACGACAACGATGCTGGCGACCTCGCCGAGGTCATCGCCCGCGAACGAGAGTTGCTCGATCCCGCTTGCCGGGCGAACCCCGACCGGGTCGACGCGCTGCTCGCCGACGACTTCACCGAGGTCGGGAAATCCGGACGAACGTGGACCCGCGCCGAGACGCTCGACGCGCTGCGCGCCGACCCCGGCATGGACGGCATCACCATCGGTGCGATGCGCGTGGAACACGTGGCGGCCGGACTCGCTGTCGTCCGCTACGACACCTACCACGATCACGACAAGGTGCACCGCACAGGCTGGTGGCGGAACACGCAGAGCGGGTGGCGGTGCTGGTATCACCAGGCCACGCCAGCTGCGACGCCGTCGCCCGAAGCGAAGGCGGTTGGGTCCGTCGATCTGCCGACGACGCAGGGCGACATCGAGGTGGCGCTTCGAGAGGTGGGCGTGCGCCCGGACTCGGTGGTGATCGTCCACTGCTCGATGTCACGGTTGGGATGGGTGGTCGGCGGAGCGCCAACGGTTGTCGGCGCGTTGCGATCCGTGCTCGGGCCTGGTGGGACGATCGTGATGCCGGCGCAGACCGGGGTCAGCGACCCCGCGCATTGGCAGGCGCCGCCGGTCCCCGAGGCGTGGTGGCCGACGATCCGCGAGCACTGGCCAGCGTTCGATCCTGCAACGACGCCCCTTCGTGGCATGGGCGTCGTTGCGGAGTGCCTCGCCCGTCTGCCGAACACCGTGCACAGCGGTCACCCGGCGGTCGGCTTCGTGGCGCACGGTCCCCAGGCCGTTGCATTGATGCACTCGCATCCGCTGGCCGCCGGTCTGGGCGAGCAATCGCCGCTCGCCAGGTTGTACGACGCCGAAGCGGACATCGTTCTGCTCGGCGTGGGACACGGCAACAACACGGCGTTGCATTTGGCCGAAGTGCGTGCGCTCGGCGACAGCGCGCCGGTGATCGACGATGGCGCTCCGTTATGGGTCGACGGTCGCCGACAGTGGGTCGAGTACACCCACCTCGACTACGACGAAGACGACTTCCCCGAACTCGCGGAGGCGTATCGATCCGCCGGCGGTACGCACCAGCGAGCGCCGATCGGTCCCGGCGAGACTGAGCGGATTCCGTTGCGTGAGCTCGTCGACTTCGGCGAACGGTGGATCGCCACGCATCGCTAGTGCACCGGCGCTGCTAAAACCTGACTGGGCGGCATCGGCGATGCGGGCAGGATGGTGGCGATGAGCGGGATCGTCGTCTCGGAACTGGACTACGCCCCGCCGGGGTCCGATTCGTTGTTCTTCGACGTCAGCTTCGGCGTATCGCCGGGCGATCATGCAGCCATCGTCGGACCGAACGGCGTGGGCAAGAGCACGATGCTGCGCATCCTTGCGGGCGAACTGCAGCCCGACGCCGGCACGTATACGGTCGCCGGTTCGGTCCTGACGATGCAGCAAGACGCCGGCATGGGGTCGCCGGAGCGGCCGCTGCGGGAGATGCTGCTCGAGGTCGCACCAGCCGAGTTGCGGACCGCTGGTCGCACGCTCTTCGCCGCCGAGCGGGCGATGGCCGATGGCGACACCGACGGGATGGCCTACGCCGAAGCGATCTCTGCATGGGGCGATCTCGGCGGTTACGAACTCGAAGCGAAGTGGGCGGCTGCGGCTGAGCGCAGCGTGAAGACACACGTCGACGACTTCGCCGAACGCCGAGTAGGTGAGCTGTCGGGTGGCGAACGCAAGCGATTGGTGCTCGATCTATTGCTCACGGCCGGCGCCGACGTGTTGTTGATCGACGAGCCGGACAACTATCTCGACATCCCCACCCGAGTCTGGCTCGAGGAACAGATCCTGGCGTGTGCGAGCACGATCCTGATGGTCAGCCACGATCGGGCCTTGCTCGAACGTGTGGCGACCAAGCTGGTTGTGCTCGAAGGAGCCGGCTGTTGGGTGCACGGCGGCTCGTATGCGACGTTTCCCGAGGCTCGCGAGCAGCGTCAGGCGCGTCTCGGAGACGCGTTGCAGCGGTGGCGCAACGAGGAGCGGCGCCTGTTCCGTCACATGAAGATCATGAAGCAGCGGGCAGCGGTGAACTTCAAGAACGCGAGCAAGGCCAACGCGGCCGAAACGCGGTGGGAGCGGTTCGTTGCCGCCGGCCCACCCCCGCCGCCAGTCCCCGAACAACGAATCAACGTCGGGTTGCGCGGTGCAGACTCGGCGCGGCGGGTGCTTGCGCTCACCGATGTATCGGTCGGCGACCTGTTCTTCCCGTTCTCCGCAGAGGTGTATTTCGGCGAGCGCGTCGGTCTCGTCGGGCCGAACGGGACAGGGAAGACCCATCTCCTCCATGCACTCGCCGGTGAGGCGCCCCCCGACGAAGGGTCGATCGTGATGGGCCCGCGAACATCGGTGGGTACGTTCACGCAGGTCAACGATCGTCCCGATTTCCGTGGACGGGACGTGGTCGACATCGTCGCCGAGCGGGTTGCCAACGAAGAACACGCGATGAAGGCGCTCGCCCGATATCGCCTCGCCGACCATGCGCGCCAGCGGTTCGACACGTTGTCGGGCGGGCAGAAGGCACGCTTGGAAGTGTTGTGCCTAGAGCTCGAGGGGCACAACGTGCTGCTGCTCGACGAGCCCACCGACAACCTCGACATCGAGTCGTCGGACGCCCTCGAACAGGCACTCGACGGGTTCGTCGGCACCGTCGTGTCGGTCAGTCACGACCGCACGTTCCTGGAGCGAATGGATCGATTTCTGATGATCGACGACGACGGCGCCGTATTTGGGCTGCCGGATTTCGCTGTAGCGATGGCGGCGTTGGCCGATCCTGACGCTGTCCGCTCGTTGCCGCTGGTCGAGCCGTTGACGAGCTGACGCCCACCTGTTCGGCGGGGCTGCTCGGGTCTACCGCTTCGTCAGCGCCGTCACCTGCGGCCACAGCCGATCGAAGGCGGCGATTGCATCGGTCGCTCGCCAGCCATAGCTATGGATTGGGCGGCGGCTGCCGATCGCTTCGTTGAGAATCACCCGTTGGGGCACCGGCGGCTCCCAGATTGTTGATGCGCCGACGATGCGCGCCAGCTCGGCGCGTCGACGTTCCGCCTCGTTCGATGACGCTGGCACGCGGTTCAAGATCACCCCGGAGAGCTCGAGATCGGGGTTGTGCTCGTCCCAGACGGCGTCGATGGCGTCGGCGATACCACCGATCCCGCGCAGCCCGAGCGCCGATGGTTCCACCACCACCAGTGCGTGGCGCGCCGCACTGAGTGCCGATGTGGTGAGCGCACCGAGCGACGGTGGGCAGTCGATGAGCACCGCGTCGTAGTTGGTCGAGACGTCGTCGAGATGGGCTGCCAACGGCACGATGGGTCCGCCATCGACCGCCTGGAGCTCACCTCCCGCTGGAACCACGTCGACCCGCTCCGACCAGGCGGATGGCACGACCGCCTCGTCGAGGCCCCCGGATGGAACCTCGACTGCGTCGTGGGTGACGCGCTCGGGGTCGACGCCGAGCACCCAGCTCGTCGAGCCCTGTGGGTCGAGGTCGATCACAAGGACGCGCGCGCCTGCAGCATCGCCCGCCGCGGCCAGGCCCAGCGTGACCGTCGTTTTGCCGACGCCGCCCTTCTGGTTGATCACGGCGAACGTGCGCTGGCGGATTGGCGACATCGCGGTCATGGTTGTTGTGATCGTCGCACATCGCCAGTCGGCGCGCACCTGAGCTGACCCCGCTGATGGTTGGCGTGCACGATCCGCGGTCACGATCCGCGAATCTCCGCTACGGCCGGGTACAATCGTCCGCCGTTGTCACATCGCGAGACTTGGGAGCCCTGACGTGAAGAAGGGTCGTCATCGCCGGTTCGAAGAGGCGAGAAAACTGAAGCAATCCGGCCCCGGGGCGTTCGACCTCGGCCTTGGCGAGGGTCCCAGCGATCACTCCGAGAATGAGCCGTCCGAGGACGACGAGTACGCGGCGCTCGCCGAAAAGTACGGCGTCACCTTCGACGACGACGACGATCACGCCGACGACTGACCGGCCCCTGCCCGAATAGCGGTGAGCGAAACCGCACCATCGTTGGGTGTGGCTCATCGGTGGGAAACCCGCACCGTCAGCAGTGAGCGAAACCGCACCATCGTCGGGTTTGGCTCACCGGTGGGGGCGCCCGCACCGTCAGCAGTGAGCGAAACCGCGCCATCGCCGGGTTTGGCTCACCGGTGGGGGCGCACGGCCGGATGGGGGAGGGGCACCCACTCCGCACGCTCCAGCAGGGGTACCAGCGTTTCGTAGATGTGGGCGCCGACCAGCTCGACGATTTCGTCGCGCGCGCTGCGGTACAAGGGTGCTGCGCCAACGAACGCCGTTGCCTCGGGAGTCGAATCCTCGGTGCACCACCAGGCGAACTCGTCGCCGCCGTCGCCCCAGTCGCGCCGTTTCCACTCGCGTAGCCGGCTCGTGACGTGGCCCGACTCGTCACTCGAATGCTCGAGCCGCAGCGGCACCTGCCAGCACACCTCCGGTTTCCAGTCGAGCGGTCGTTCGCCGGCCGCCAGCGCAGCGATGTGCAACGCACAACCGACACCCCCCTCGAATCCTGGCCGATTGAGGAAGATGCACCCACCATCGAGGGTCTTGGTGACCATCGTCGGGTGGCCCTCGTCGTCGGGATCACCCCGTTTGCGGTACCCCTTCTTCTTCGCTCGCTTGTAGTACTGCATGACCGACGCGTCGAGCCGCTCGAATCGGGCATCGACATTGGCCACGTCGCCGGCGTCCACGAAGTGGGCGCCGTGGCGGCAACAGCCGATGGCTCGCTCGGGGGCCAACTCGTCGTCGATCCCCGGACATCCCTGTCCGTAGATGCAGGTGTAGTTCGAGCGCAGGAAGGTGGCGTCGAACACCCACGTGCGGTGCTCGTCGGGGTCTTCGAAGCTGATCCACTCGTGAAGATCGATCGGCGCGCCGCTCATCGGGCGCTCACGCTAGGTCGTGTGCGCTCCGGTGGTGATACCAGCAGCATCGCTGCCGACACCGATCGGTAGGCTCCAGCCCGCATGGCCGAGCGCATGACCGCAGATCAGCTTCGCGACTCCTTCCGCAATTTCTTTGCGGCCAAGGAGCACACCGTCGTGCCCTCGGCCAGTCTGATCCCCCACGATCCGACCGTGTTGTTCAACGTGGCCGGCATGGTGCCGTTCAAGCCGTACTTCGTCGGCGACGAGCAACCGCCCTACTCGCGTGCGGTGAGTTCGCAGAAGTGCGCTCGCGCGGGCGGCAAGCACAACGACCTCGACGATGTCGGGCGCACCAAGCGGCACCTGGTGTTCTTCGAGATGCTCGGCAACTTCAGCTTTGGCGACTACTTCAAGGAGTCGGCCATCCCGTGGAGCTGGGATCTCGTCACTGGTGACCCGGCCAGCGGTGGTTGGGGTTTCGACGGCGACCGGCTGTGGATCACCGTGCATGACAGCGACGATGAAGCCGAGCAGATCTGGCACGACGTCGTCGGCGTTCCGATGGAGCGCATCCAACGGCTCGGCGACGAGGACAATTACTGGCAGATGGGCGATACCGGCCCGTGTGGGCCGAGTAGCGAGATCCACATCGACCGTGGCCCCGACTTCGGACCCGACGGCGGACCGCAGAACGACCCGGCTGGCGACCGGTTCATGGAGTTCTGGAATCTGGTGTTCATGCAGTTCGACCAGGCGCCCGATGGCACGCGTGAGCCATTGCCCGCGCCGTCGATCGACACCGGCGCTGGCCTCGAACGGATCCTCGCACTCGTGCAAGGCGTCGATTCGGTGTGGGAAACCGACCTGATGCAGCCGCTGCTCGACGAAGCGTGTTCGATTACCGGCCGGGCGTATCGCGTCGGCGACTACGACGACCGCGACAGTTTCGCCATGCGGGTGCTCGCCGAGCACGCCCGATCGAGCACG
>JBCBSO010000156.1:0-8226 GCA_039819205.1 Actinomycetota bacterium | reverse complement strand
AGCGCATCTCCATGCGCGCTAACTGGGCCCCCAGGCAGAAGTGCATGCCGAATCCGAACGCAATCTGCTTGTCGGCGTTGGCTCGCTCGACATCGAAGCGCAGCGGGTCGTTGAACAGCCGCGGGTCGAGGTTGGCAGCTGCGAAGTTGACCATGAGCCAATCACCCTTGGCGATCGGCACGCCAGCGATCTCGGTGTCCTCGGCCGCTTCGCGCATGAAGTGCTTGACCGCACTCGAGAGCCTGATCATCTCCTCGACACCATTGCCGATGAGGTCCGGCCGCTGCTGCAACAACTCGAGTTGCGCAGGATTCTCCGCTAGGCGCCGCATCCCCTCGGCCATCGACGCCGAAGTGGTGTCGTGACCTGCCGAGGCGATGATCACGTAGTAACTCATCGACTCCAGGTCGGGTAGCGGTTCGCCATCGATGGTGCCATTGGCGATCAGCGTCGCCAGGTCGTCGGTTGGCGCGGCCCGGCGCGACGCGGTGAGCTCAGTGAAGTACTGGTAGAAGTCCATCAGTGCGAGCGTCGCCTCTTCGCCGGTGGGCGCGTCGCGAGCGAGGTCGGGATCGGTCGAACCGAACATCTCCTGGGTCAGCTTGAGCATCCGCGGGTAGTCACTCTCGGGGAGCCCGAGGATCGCCAGAATCACCTGCAGCGGATACACCATCGCCACGTCGCGGTTGAAGTCGAGTTCACCACCAGCGGCGCGCATCGTGGCCAGCGCCTCCACGCTCAACTCGTCGCACCGTGCGCGCAACCGGCCGATGTTGGCTGGCTTGAACCAGTCGTTGGTGAGGCGACGGTACTTGCCGTGGTCGGGGTCGTCCATGTGGACGATGGTGCGGATGTTGATGCCCGAGGCTTCGCGCTGACGGATCATCTCCTCAGAGATGAGGATCGCTTCGGGCTCGGTCTTGAACAGCTGACTCTGCCGCTCGATGTCCATCACTTCCGGGTGGCCGATGACGGCCCAGAACGGCCGAACGCCGTCCACCTCGATGCGATGTATCGGGCCAGCCGAGTGCAGGTCCAGGATCTCGTTGCGCCAGCTGTCCATGTCCCCGTAGCGCGTCGGGTCGTGAAAGACAGTGGTGTCGGTCGGCGTGGTCATGCGGGCTCCCCTCGGGGCCGACCGTAGGCGGCGCGCACGACGAGCGCAGAGGTGGCTGGCATCGGCGCCATAATACAATACGCTACGGTACTGTTATATAGGTGGAAACACCAGCGCTCTACTCCCCCACGCCCACCCCCCCCATGACCAGCAACCCATGACCAGCAACCCATGACCAGCAACCCATGACCAGGAGTACGCGATGAACGAGACGACGACCCGCACCATCGGCATCATCGGCGGCGGAAACGTCGGCGGCGCGCTAGCGATCGGACTCGGCCGGCTCGGACATCGCGTACGAGTCGGGGTTCGCTCGCCGACAGACGAGCGCTACGCCGAGTTGAACGTCGAGGTGACAACGGTGGATGGGGCGACGCGTGACGCCGACGTGATCATTCTGGCGGTGCCCGTGCCTGCGCTTTCGGAGACCCTCGGTGCGCTGTCGCTCACCAGCACCCAGGTCGTGATCGACGCCACCAACGCCGTGCGCACCCCGGTACCAAACGGTCACGCCACCGTCGGCGAGTTCGTGGCGGCGACGGTGCCCGCGGGTGTCGCCGTGGCCAAGGCATTCAATACCATCGGCGCCGAGCACCTCAGCGACGGTCGCACCGCGACCGGTGCTGCATTCCTGCCGGTCGCCGGCGACGAGCCGGCCCGGGCGATCGCCGCCGAGCTGGCGCATGGCCTCGGGTTCGACGTCGCCGATCTCGGCGGCCGCGACTCGATCGGCCTCGTCGAGGCGCACGCCGCCCTGTGGATCCACCTCGCGTTCAGTGGTGGCTGGGGCCGGCAATTCGCGTTCGTGGTCGACCGGAGCGAGTGACCCCGTCCGGTCGCCATCGCGGGCGTTTTACCAAAACGTGAGGTCGACCGCCCAGCGATCGACAACCCGCCCGTCGCGCAGCACGTCGCCGTCGATCAGCCACATCTGCTCGTGGCGGGCCACGGTGGGATCCACGTGCGCAGGGTGCAAGAGCACGCGGTCACCGACCGACCAATCGCTACGTTCCTCGGGCAACAGCGTGATGTGCTCGTCGGAGCAAAACAACACCTCACCGGGGCCGACCCACGTCGGATTGCCGTGGTCCATACCGAACGCCTTGAGGCCAGCGTCGGCGATGATCCACCCCTTCGAGCTGATCGAGATCACCGTGGCCACCACTCCCAGCGCCTGCTCGAACGGTAGGTCGAGCTCGGCGTACTGGGTGTCCATCAGGCAGTAGCTCCCCGCCTGGATCTCGGTACACCAGGTGTTCGTGTCGAAGGTCCCGGTCCCGCCGCCAGACACGATGTCACCGCCGATTCGCTCATGCGCCTCGGTGAGGATCGTCATCGCCCGCTCCACCTTGCCAGTGCGTTCGGCGCGGTCATGCACCATCATCAGGTGGCCCTCGTACCCCATGACGCCTCGCACATCGAGGCCCGCCGCGCGAGCCCGATCCGCCAGCCGCGCGCCCGTCTCCACGTCGCATCCACAACGCGGGAGCCCCACGTCGATGTCGATCAGGACGCGACGAACGCCGCCGTCGATCGCTGCGTCGAGCACGGGATGGGAGTCGACCGCCACCGTCACGTCGGCGTCGAGCGCCCCAAGGCGAGCCACGTCGAGCGACTCGTTGGCCAACAGCAGGTCGTCAGCGAGCCCGGTACGTGCCATCCCTTCGATCTCTCTCGGCGTTGCCGCGCAGAACGCCGCGTGCCCGTCTGCGGCCAAGCGGGCAGCGAGCGCGGTCGACTTGAACGCCTTCACATGCGGGCGTAACTGTGCGCCCGGCCGTACGGCGTCCATCGCTGCGCAGTTGCTGGCGAACGCCGCATCGTCGACCACCAGCGCAGGTGTGGGCAGCTCGGCCGCGATCGTCGGTTCGCCTGGTGACGTCATGGACGCACTGTACGACCGCCTCGCGACACGCTCGGGATCGGTCACCGTCGAAGTGCACGGATGCGACGGGAACGATCTATGGTCCCGCTCGTGAGCGGCCAGGGCACCGACCCTCGCCGGCGCCTCCGGTCGGAGCTGATCGGCGCGTTTGGGACGATCGTCGAGTGGTACGACTTCAGCCTCTACGTCTATCTCGCGCCGGTGTATGCACGAGTGTTCTTCGGTGGCGGCGGGGACGACAGCGGCGGACTGATCGCCACGTTTGCGGTGTTCGGCGTCGCCTACTTGGCACGTCCGCTCGGTGCGGCGTTCTTCGGCAGCCTCGGCGATCGCATCGGCCGCAAGCTCAGCTTGACGGCCTCCGCGTCGATCATGGCGGTGGCCCTACTGATCAATGGCCTGCTGCCATCGGAGGCGAGCATCGGTGTCGCCGCTGCGGTGCTGCTCACGCTGACGCGCCTGGCGATGGGCTTCGCCGTCGGCGGCGAGTACTCGGGCATCCTGGTCTATCTGACCGAGGTCGCCGAAGACCGCCGCCGCGGGTTCGTCGCATCGTGGTCGCCGGCGACCGCCGGTCTCGGCAGCCTGCTTGCCGTGGCGGTCAGCGCGCTCGTAACCACGTCGATGAGCCAGGAGGCGCTCGATGCGTGGGGGTGGCGTATCCCGTTGTTCATCGGAGCAGGGCTGGCGTTCGCCGTGTTGGCACTCCGCCGTCAGCTCGGCGAGACCGACGCGTTCGAAGCCATCGCCACCGCCCAACAAACCAGTCGGCGGCCACTCCGTGACGCAGTGCGAACCGCGCGTGGGGCAGTACTGCTGGCGTTCGCTCTCTCCGCTGTCGGCTCGCTCAGCTACTACCTCAACATCGTCTTCGTCCCGACATACCTCGGGTCGTACGAGGGCGTGTCGGCGTCGGCAGCGCTGCGCTGGTCGACGATCGCCACCGCGGTGATGCTCATCTCCACACCTGCGTTCGGCCTGCTCTCCGATCGATTCGGCCGGCGAGTATCGCTGTCGCTCGTCGGCCTCACCATTGCGCTGACCACGGTGCCGCTGTATGCGTGGCTCGGCGATGACGCACTGATCGCAGTGCTCGTCGCGTGCGCGCTCGCCGTCACCGCCGGCGCCTGGAGCGCGGTCGCGGCAGCAGCGATCCCCGAACAGCTGCCCGGGCACATCCGCTTCAGCGGGCTCGCGCTCGGTTACAACGTGGCCACGGCGGTGTTCGGCGGGTTCACCCCGCTGGTGGCAACGGTGCTGATCGAGGCGACGGGTAGCGCGCTAGCACCGGCTGCCGGATGTGCGCTGTTCGGGCTGATCGGCGCCGGACTCGCGTGGACGATGCGCGAGACCGCCCGTCGACCCCTCGCACCGTGACAACACCCATCACGTTTCACCGAAATCCCGGGGATTTCCGGCGCCACGCGCCGGATTCCGCGAACAGAACCGTGTCGAGCGAATGGGCCGGGCCTTACTCGTCGTCGTTGTCGCCGGCGTCGTCGTTGTCGTCGACGAATCCGAACTCGAAGCAGCTACCAACGAACAGGTCGAGATCGAGGATCGGGATGGTCTCGACGTCGTAGTCCGGCATCACCTCGAGTGCAGGTCGCTCGTCCGGAGCGGCCACGCCGTCGACGTACTCCACGGCGGGGAGCAACGTCCGCTGCAGCTCCGCTTCGCTGAGTTCGGGGCCCTCGTCGGGGAACTCGAAGCCCTCCTCGTCGAGGCGCCGGTCGAGGGTTGATACGGCGTCGAGACAGCGCTGGCGGGCTCCTGCGGAGGTGGCGATGTCGGGAGCGCTCGGCGACGCCATCGTGACCGTCGTCGACGGCGGCGACGCGGTGTCGTTGGGTCGTGTCGTAGCGGCTGTCGGTGCAACGCCATCGTTCATCGACGGCGACGTCGGCGACGAGGCGCCGGGTGCAGCGGTTGCGCATCCCGCGGCCAGCGCAGCGATCGCCCACAGCGGCAGGGTGCGACGGAATCGCATGCCCATCGTCATGCCTCGATCAGCCCGAGGGGACCGCGCAGGCCCGCCCCCACCACGGCGGGGTCAGCGCCGACGGTTCCAAGTGCGAGTCCCGCCACGTAGTCGCGGAAGTCGGTGGTGACCATGAAGTTGTCGTCGGCATCGAACCGGTCGAGCGGTGGCGGTTCGCCGTAGTGTCCCCCGCGCACCCGCGGTCCAACGACGAACTGGACGCCGGCGGTGCCGTGCTCCGTGCCGTCGCCGTTCCACTCGGGGCGGCGCCCGAATTCGGTCCATGTGGCGACCACGACGCGCTCGGCAGCCGGCCCCAATCGTTGGTGGAGGCGGCCAATCCCGGCATCGAGCTCACCGAGCAGTCGTGGAAGATCGGCGGCCTGGTTGGCGTGCGTGTCGAAGCCGTCGAGTGACACGTGGAACGCCCGAGTCGGGATACCGCCGTTGATCAGGTCGGCAATGAGACCGAGCTGCGTATCGAGGTAGCCGCCCTCGGCGTCGTCGATCTCGCCGGCGCGTTCACCGCGCCCTTCGACGATCGGCCCGAGACGTGCGCCGAGCCCGCGTAGATCGAGCTGGCTGTTGCGCGCCAGGGCGACAAGATCGGAGCCTGAGGCGGCCGGCTGCTCGCTCAGGGCGGCATCAAGCGCCGCATACTCATCGACGAACTCCGCCGACCAGGGAATGCGCCGACCAGGTTCCAGTCCGACCGGGCTCCATCCGTCGGCGTACATCGTCGGACTGATGCCACCCATGCTCAGCCCGAGGAGCGGGTCGGGCTGCGCTCCGGCGAGATCGCCCAGTGCGCGGCCGATCCATCCGGTGCGCATGCCGAAGTCGGGCGAGCCCTTCTCCCACATGTCGGTGGCGTCGAAGTGACTCAAGCTCGAACCCTCCCAGCCGACGCCGTGGACGATGGCCAGATCACCGGCGGCCCATCGCTCGCCGAGGTACGGCATGGCGTGCAGGGCGTAGGCATCGTCGATCGGCGTGAGCGGCGCATCGGCGACGTCGAGCGTTCCCGCGCCACGGAACTGGCCGTATCGACGGTCGCCCAGCGGGACGACTGCGTTGAGGAAGTCGACCCCGCCGCCGAGCTGCACCGACACGAGCACCAGCCCGGGGTCGGTTCCCCCGCTGCCGAGCGTGCGCCCACCCGCAGTCGGTCCGTAGTTCTGCGTGGTCGACTCGGAGGCGATGAGCCGATCGACCACCCTGGGGGCGACGAGCGAGGCGCCGGCGGCACCCAGCGCGCCACAACCGGCAATGGTGAGAAATTGTCGTCGCGACGGGCGAGGACGGTTGGTCGCGGGACGTGAGGACGGGGGGACATCGGGACTCATGTCAGGATCACCTCGGGAGATGTAATGGCCACTGCGAGTGCCGTGGCCAGGGGGCCGACGTCGCCGGCGGTTGTGGAGAGCGAGGAGACGATCGCCGCTTCGGTGTCGGTGCTCCACTCGGTGACCCCGAGTGCAGCGAAGAGGTCCGCGACCGCGGCCTGCGGGCTGCGCGCTACCGCCTCGCGGATGTGTTGGAGCGGCGCAGTCTGCACCTCGTCGATCTCGATCGACTCGGCGAGCGCGATGGCGGCGTTCAGCCGGCCAGCCGAGCGCGTGGCGTCGAGCCACGGCTCGTTGTGCGGCCACCCGCCAACGTTCGGCGGATGGCCGATGAACTGGCCCATGTCTTCGAGCATGGCGATCACGACGAACCACGGCAGTCGAGCGCCTCCGGCGATCTCGACCTCGTCCGCATCATCGTCATCGTCACCGTCGCCAACTGCGGTCGTCCTGACGTCGACGATGTCGAGGCCGAAGCCGCGCACCAGGGCAACCATCGTCTCGATCGGCTGACTCACCAGGCCGGCGCGCACGTCTTCGGCATAGAACGCCGGATGGGTGAACATCGCGGACAGCAGGTCGGCAACGCGTAGACGGGAAGCGAATGCGGCGGCGAGGAAGTCGAGCACCTCGGGCAATGGCGTGGTTCCCGCGTAGCGCATCCACACCCGGGACGCGAGGAACCGGTGGCACTCCGGTCGAGCGACGATGAGGTCGACAACGTCGTCGCCGTCGAAGTTGCCGCTGCTGCCGAGGATGGTCTTGATCCCGTCGTCGTGCAGTCCCGCGTTCAGCGTTACCGTTGGCGGATAGGCACCGCTCAGGGTGTGGCCGGTAAACGCGCGGCCGGCATTCACCACGTCGAACTGGTGGTAGCCGCCATCGACGCCGAGCGAGAACAGCTCCATCAACTCACGGGCGTAGTTCTCGTTGGGCCGGCCAACGATCGACTGGTCGAGGTCGAGCCAGATCACCATCGCTGGGTCGCGAGCCATCAGCTTGAGCAGATCGTCGAACCGGCCGAGCCCATGACGGCGAAACGTGAGCAGCTGGGCATGCAACAACTCGGGGTTCTCGAACTTGTCGACATTGGTGGCGAAGTGCCCGTGCCAGAACCAGGTCAGCTTCTCGATCGCTGGTGTGGGAGATGTGGCCGCAAGACGGATGAACCACAGGTTGAGGTGTTCGGTGTCGTACGGCGGCTCGCCAGCGAAACGCAGCGGGCTGCCGGCGTCGACGGCGCGCCGATGGTCGAACATCGACTCGACGGTTGCCTCAATGCCGTTGCGCATTGTGTTCTCAATCTCTTCGGGCGTGGCCCCAAATGCCGCCCGCCGCCACAGATGGGCGGCGTTGCGAGGGGTCGCTTCGATCGGCATACCGTCACCGTGCCGATTCGTTGATGAAAGATCGGTGAGGCGGGTGCGCGCGGCGACGCACGCCTGCCGACAGGGCGACCCACGGCCGACTTCACCTCGGGCGCGGTGTGATGGGTAGCGTCCAGCGCGAGATCACCGCCTCGACGTGGGGAGAGCAACATGTGGCAGATCACCGTGAATCGTGCGGACGTGACCGATGCGGCGACCGATGAGATCGACGGTCCCGCCCTGGGCGCAGGACAGGTCCGGCTCGACATCGCGCGATTCGGCCTGACGACCAACAACGTGACGTACGCCGTGTTCGGCGATGCGCTCGGCTACTGGGCACACTTCCCCGCCGGCGACCGCGGCTGTGTGCCGGTGTGGGGGTTCGGCGATGTCGTCGAGTCGAACCACGACGACGTCGCTGTGGGCGAGCGGGTCTTCGGCTACCTGCCGATGGTCTGGGCGATCATCGCCATCGGTGCCCTGGGCTTCGTCGTGTGGGCGCACCACATGTACACCGTGGGGATGAGCCT
>JBCBSO010000155.1:0-8257 GCA_039819205.1 Actinomycetota bacterium | reverse complement strand
CGGCGTACCGACCAACACGAGCTGCACCCGGCTGTCGTCCGGGTGCCGCTCGGTCATCGCCACCGCAACAACGACCGTGCTCCCGTCGGTGGCGATCCGTTGCACACGTTCGACGGCACTCTCGTCGACGCCGATCAGATCGGCGACCGACTCGACACTGAACGACACACCGTCGGCGGTGGTCAGGAGGCTGGTCTGTGGCGATATCGGCCCGGTGTCTTGGTAGGCCGCACTCGTCAGCTCCTCGAACAACTGCCGGGCGGTGAACTCGGCGAGGGTCTCGCCGGCGTCGTCGACGACCGTGACCTCGATCGCCTCCTCCGAACCGGCTGCCACGTTCCGCTCTGGGTCGACCAACGCCGTGTGGACGATGCGGTCATCGGGAATCTGCTCCCCGGTAGATTCGTCGACGAAGTAGGCCGGGCCCTCGGCAACGTCTTTGCGAGCGGTGACACCGTTCACCGTCAACTCGACACCACCGGCGCGGGCGATCAGATCGGGGAACTCCTCGAGAGCACTCACGACGTGACCACCGGCGACGACGGCGCGCGTCGCTCCGGTGCCGACGATCGTGTCCTGGCCAAGGAGTGGTGTCATATCGGTGTACGTGGTCGTGCCGTCACTGCGCACCGTGGTGTAGCGGATGGCGTCTGCACCGTCGGCGCCGTGGCTGAATCCGACGAGCCCGTTGGCGAGTGGCGTGGGCAGGGTGGCCCAAGCCTGGAGAGGCATCTGGCGCGCGACCCACGCGGTGCCGTCGTACTCGAACGAGTCCAGCGCCGGCGGCGCCGTGCCGACAACGGCCTCCGTGTAGGCGTCCTCGGACATGAATCGGGGGGCGACCTGGTCGATCATCGACAGGGACGCGCCGGGCAGCGGAGATTCGACCTCGCGTGCGATCAAATCGGGACCGACCAGGAACATGCGAGTCACCCGGGCGTCGAGCGCCGCTTTGGTCTCGCTCGGCACGCCGAGCTCGTCCCACGTGTACTCGGTGGTCGAGCAGCCATCGGGACCTGCAGGAAATCCGCCCGCGGTTGGGCGCGCCGGCGCACCAACCGCCGGCAATGAAATGGTGGCCGGCACAACCGACTCATCGCTCGCGGCGACACAGTCGACATCGGCGACGACGATTCCGGTGTCGGTCTCCTGCTGGATCCGCAGCAGCTCGATGTCGATACCGAGATGTCCCGCGATCGCGCCGTAGTCGAGGTAGATCTGCGGCGTTGTGGCAACGAGCAGCGCATCGCCGACCGCAACACGCTCAACTCGCAAGCCCGCATTGGCCATCGGCACATCGCGGTACCGGTTGGCATCGATCGGCAGGTCGACCGTCGACCAGTCAGTGCCGTCTCCAGAGTGCGTCGCCACCTGGAGCGGGTTGGCCTCGGTCGCGGCGACGCCGGGCGCGGTGCCCACCGCGAACAGATCACCACCGACCATCATCGGCTCCCAGAACACCTGGCCGAACGGGGATGCGAGGTCGGTTTGCTCCCACTCGATCCCGTCGTCGGTCGCCCACACGACGGGCTCGATGTTGTCGTAGTCATTGGATCGGCCCGGTGCGGTCGACAGCTCAAACCCCGGAAACGACGATGCGGCGCCGTACGAAAACGTGCCGGTCAACGCACGGTCTTTGTCGGGCTCGACCACCTTCCACACGAATGCCGGTTCGGCGACGACTGCCGTGACGTCACTGGCGCCAGCTCCCTCGACGTCGTTCACCGAGCCGGTGTCGGTCGGGGTCTGATCGTCGGTGTCGACGGCTGGTTTGTCGACGGTGCGGATCGACGTCGGTCGGGGCTCGGAGAGCGCACGTACGCCCAGAACGACACCAAGCACCGATGCGGCGGCCAACCCACCGGCCACGGCGCGTCGACGGCGGATCGTGCGGGCGCGTGCCCGGCGCCGCGCGGTCGCGGGAGAACTCGGCGGCACCGTCGCCCGCTCGGCGACCTCGCGAAGATGGTCGTGGACACGCCGCTCGGTCGACGTCGGAGTGCGCGGCGACCGCTGGTCGGATTGTTCGTTCATGACTCCTCCATGCGCAGATGCGCAAGATGGCGTTCGAGCTTGGCGAGGGCGCGGCTGAGACGACTCTTGACCGTCCCGCGGCGAATGGCCAGCGCATCGGCGGTCTGTTGCTCCGACCAATCGAGCAGGAACCGACACACGACAACCGATCGATGATCGAGCGACAGCCGCGCCAGCGCCTCACCGACCGCTGGATCGGCCACGGTCGTGTCAGGCGACGGAGCCGACGAGTCCGAGAGGTCAGCGAGCGGTTGCCGCCGCAGCCGGGCACGAACCCGGTTTCGGGCGTAGTTCAACCCGACCCGGTAGACCCAGCCGGCGGGGTTGTCGAGTCGGCCCACCCGTTCCCACCGCTGGACCGCCCGAGCCAGTGCTTCATCGGTGGCGTCGATCGCTAGATCGTTCGAACCGAGTGTGGCGCTCAGCGCCCGGATGATGGCCTGGCGAGTCGCGCCATAGAACTCGTCGAAGTCGACGCACGGCACGGCGGTCGTGACGATCGGGTGCTCGCCGGTCACGAAACCGCTCTCGGTGATGGACACGACTGGTACACCCCCGACCCGCCCGAACGGTTCCGGCGAATCTGTGAGACGAGAGCCGCTCGGGAGTGGTTGGTCCATCAGCGTGCGGTGGTCAGCGCTCGATCCCGAGCTGTTCAAGCAGACGAACGGCGTCGCGATTCCCGAGCGACGCGGCGCGCTCGAACGAACGGGCCGCGGCCTCGATCTCGCCGCGTTCGTAGGCGGCGAGTCCCGCTCCGAGGTGGCACCGGGCACACGCCGGCGCGTCGGCGACGAGATCGTCCCACGCCACACGTGCGACCGTTCGATCGTTTGCCGTTCCCGTGATCGATGCACGAAGCGAAGCGATACGGGCCCCCTCGATGCGCACCGCCGGGTCGCGCGGCGACATGCGGCGCGCGTCGTCGAGTGCACCGGTCGCGACGTCGACGCCACGCACGGTCCCGATCTCCGAGGCCAAGCGACTGACGAGCAACAGGTGCCGAGTGTCGTACGGCGCGAGTTCGCTCGCCCGGCCGGCAAGGTCGGCGCCACGAGCGCGATCCGTCGACTCGATGGCCGTGGACGACAACCGGTCTGCGGCGACCTCGCGCACGCCGACGACCGTCGTGGCCGCTGCGGCGAGCAACAACGCCACGCCGACACCGCGACGAATCCGTGGCGCCGCGCACCACCGGTCGCCGCGCCAGGCCCGCTGCGGTTCTGCGCCGACGCAGACGACGCCGGCCAACAGCCAGAACAGCGGGTCGATCTCGGCGACGGGAAAGAGCAGTTGCTGACCGATCGCGTACGCGAGGACTGCGCAGGCGATGCCCACCTCGACGGGGCTCCCCTGGCGCATCGTCCGCATGGCCGAACGGCCCACCAACCCGATCACCGCGATGTACGCGATCGCCGCCAACAGTCCGGAGGCGGCGGCAACATCGAGGACGCCGCTGTGCGCCCGATCGACCAGCGTCTCGTCGCCGTATCGCCGGACGTAGGAGTCTTCGACAAGTTCGAACGACGCGATCCGGTAGCCCTCCGGCCCCGTCCCGAGCACGGGCCGCTCGGCGATCACCCGTATGGCCAGCGTCCACTCGTCGACGCGGCTCGACCAGCCCGCCGTGCGTTCGAAGGTCCGCCGTGCGACTGCGATCGCCACGGCGGCGGCGATGACGAGCAGCCCCGCAGCGGCGATGATCCGCGTGCGCTCGTCCCGACCCGTTGCTCCGCGGCGGATGACGGCCACGACGAGCAACGTTGCGAGCAATGCCACCGCGGCGGCCCGGCTCCCCGATCCGGCCACGCCGAGGCCACACCCGATCGCTCCGACGGCTCCCAACACCCGCCAACTCGGTGAGAGATCTCGATCGACAACACCGAGCGCGGCGATCGGCAGGAAGAGGCAACACGCAGCGCCGAGGTACGCCGCCGAGCCATACGGGCCGCCGAGGCGTTGCGAGTCCGCCGCGTAGTCGATCGGACGCCCGACCACCAGCTCCCAAACGATGTAGACACCGAGGACCGCCGCTACCGAGATCATCGCTCGTGCTACGGGCGCAACCGACCGACGGCACATGAGTGACCGGCGATCGCCGACCGCCGAGCCGACCACGAAGGCGAGACCGAACAGCCACCACGCGGCCACTCCGAGGTGGCGCACCGGGGTACCGAACCAGGCATACCACCCGTCCAGCGCCGTTGCGGCCGACAGCGTGATGATGCACAGCAGCACGAGCAGCGGCACACCCGGCGCACTGCGCGTGGGCCATCGCCGCCACAACACGACGGCCGATGCGACAAGCACCGCCACGACGACCAGCCACCACTTCGCCACGGCGAACGGAAACCACCCCTCCGGGTCGACGCCGGCCACCGATGCGGCCGCCACCGCGAATACGAGCACGAACGCGGTTGTGGGCCCGATCGCCGAGCCGGCCGAGCCGGAAGCATTTGACACGGGCGCCGCTGCGTCCGCAACGCCATCGACCGGGGACACGATGGTGGCCAGTGTTGCCGCGATGCACCGTCCCCGCCCCGCGGGTCGCCCACACCGGCGCTCCGTCGCGCAGCTAGCCTCCCCGTGTGCGAATTCCGACCCCCCTCGCGCAGCTGGTGCGCGGCTTCGCCATGGGTATGGCCGACATCGTTCCGGGTGTGTCGGGCGGAACCGTCGCCCTCATCCTCGGGATCTATGCCCGGCTGATCGAGAACGTCCGGCAGGGCGCGCGCGGCCTCAAGCAGCTGCTCACCGGCAACCTCGCCGAGTTCCGCGTCACCCTCGCCCGCATCGAATGGGTGTGGTTGATCTCACTGCTGGCCGGCATCGGTGCCGCGATCATCTTGTTGGCCTCGATCATCGAGACGCTGCTGCACGAGCAGCCGGTGCGCATGGCCGCGTTGTTCTTCGGGCTCGTCGCCGGGTCGGTATGGGTTGCGGCGCGGATGGTCGACACGTGGGACCGCACGGCGATCGCGATCACCGCCACGCTCGGGGTGGCGATGTTCCTGCTCCTCGGGCTGCGGACCAATACCGAGGTCGCCGACGACGCCGCCGAGGTCGTCACCCAGCCCCTGTGGATCTTCTTCGGAGCGGGCGCGATCGCTATCTGCGCCATGATCCTTCCGGGTGTGTCCGGCTCGTTCCTGTTGGTGATGATGGGCATGTACACCGAGGTACTCGGCGCGGTGAACGATCGCGACCTCGCTGCGATCGCCGCGTTCGGGGTGGGCTGCGTGGTCGGGCTGGCACTGTTCTCCACCGTGCTGCACCACCTGCTCGACCGCTACCACGCGTGGGTGTTGGCAGCGATGGTCGGCCTGCTCCTCGGTTCGACCAGGGTGCTGTGGGCATGGCCCGACGGCACCAACACCACGACGTTGGGCGCGCCGCGCGACGACGTGGTCGTCCCGGTACTCCTCGCCGTCGCCGCAGCGGCGGTTGTGGTCGGCGTCGACTGGTATGCCCGGCGCCGCAGCGCCGATCGGGATCGTCAGCCGGTCGCCGCGTAGCTCAGCCCGCGAGCGCGGCGATGCGCTCGATGCCTTCGACCAGATCGTCGTCGCCGAGGGCGAACGAGAATCGCCCGTAGCCGGGGACGCCGAAGGCCTCACCGGGAACGAACGCCACCTTGGCCCGTTCGAGCACCAAGTCGGCGAGCTCGAGCGTGGTCGATGCGGTGGCACCACCGAGATCGCGACCGAGCAGCCCCCGCAGATCGGGGAACGCGTAGAACGCGCCTTGTGGCTCGAGGCACGTCACCCCGTCGATGGCGTTGAGCATCTGGTGCATCGTGGTACCGCGCCGCTCGAACGCAGTCCGCATCTCGTGCACCGCATCGAGCGGACCCGACACGGCGGCGAGCGCAGCTCGTTGGGCCACGTTGGACACGTTGGAGGTGGCGTGGCTCTGAAAGTTGGCCGACGGCTTGATCACATCGGTCGGCCCGATCATCCACCCGACACGCCACCCGGTCATCGCGTACGTCTTGGCCACACCGTTGACGATGATGCACTGGTCGGCGAGGTCGGGAACCAACACGGGCATCGACGCGAACGTGTGGGCGCCGTAGGTGAGGTGCTCGTAGATCTCGTCGGTGATCACCCAGATCCCGCGCTCGACCGCCCATTCGCCGATCGCTCGGATCTGCTCGGGAGGGCACACCGCACCCGACGGGTTGTCCGGGCTGACGAACAGCAGCACCTTGGTGCGATCGGTGGCGGCTGCCTCGAGCTGCTCGACGGTGACTTGGAAGCCGCTTTCGGCGTCGGTCTCCACGACCACCGGCACACCGCCCGCAAGAGCGATCGACTCTGGGTACGTGGTCCAGTAGGGCGCCGGCACGATCACTTCATCGCCTGGATCACACAGCGCGGCGAACGCCGTATACACCGCGTGCTTCCCGCCGTTGGTCACGAGCACGTTCGCCGCCTCACATCCAAAGCCCGAGTCGCGCTCGGTCTTGGCGGCGATCGCCTCCTTCAGCTCCGGTAAGCCGCCTGCCGGCGAATACCGATGATTGCGCGGGTCGGAGCACGCCTCGACGGCAGCGGCCACAATGTGCTCAGGCGTGGCGAAGTCGGGTTCGCCCGCACCGAACCCGATCACGTTCTCGCCGGCGGCCTTCATCGCTTTGGCTTTGCTATCGACAGCGAGCGTGGCGGAGGGAGCGATCGAGGCGAGACGTTGGGAGGTGCGCTTCACGGCGCCCACTGTGGCACATCGCCCCTGCCCGACGTTGCGCGATTGCGCACCTGGCTGGGACACCCCACGATTCGGGCCGGATGATCCCGGCGCAGTTCGAATCGCAGTGCCCGGGTTGGCGTGCGACACTCCATGCTGTGCGGGTGAGCAACACGATCACGATTCCCGCCGACCTGCTGCCCGCTGATGGAAGATTCTGCTCTGGACCCTCGAAGGTGCGTCCTGAACAGGTGGCGGCGGTGGTCGCCGGTGAACGCACGCTGCTCGGCACGTCGCATCGCAAGCCGGCTGTGAAGGGTCTGGTGGGCGACGTGCAAGAGAAGCTGGCCACGTTGTTCGCCCTCCCTGATGGATGGGAGATCGTGCTCGGCAACGGCGGCACCACCGTGTTCTGGGACGCCGCGACGTTCGGACTCGTCGACGCTCGAAGCCAGCACCTCAGCTTCGGCGAGTTTTCTTCCAAGTTCGCCACCGCCTGTGCCGCAGCCCCGCACCTCGGGGAACCGAGCGTGATCAGCTCGGAGCCCGGGACGCACCCCGTCGCTGTTGCCGAGGCGGGCATCGACACCTACGCGTTCACCCACAACGAAACCTCCACCGGCGTTGCCATGTCGTTGCGCCGACCCGACGGCATTGACAACGACGCCATCGTCGCCGTCGATGCCACATCGGCCGCCGGTGGACTGCGCTGGGATCCGGCCGAGGTCGACGCCTACTACTTCGCCCCGCAGAAGTGCTTCGCCTCCGATGGCGGTCTGTGGTTTGCGGCGTGCTCGCCTGCCGCGGTGGAGCGGATCGAGCGCATCGGTGCAAGTGATCGTTGGCGGCCAGCGTCGATCGATCTCAAGATCGCGCTCGACAACTCCCGTCAACATCAGACCTACAACACCCCCGCAGTCGCCACGCTGATCATGCTCGACGCTCAGCTGGACTGGATGCTCGACGGTGGCGGCCTCGACTTCGCCGCAGGGCGCAGCGAAGCGTCGGCGGCGATCCTCTACGGCTGGGCAGACCGCACCGAGTGGGCGAGGCCGTTCGTCACCAACCCCGCCGAGCGCAGCGCCGTGGTTGGCACGATCGACCTCGACGACAGCATCGACGCCACCGCCGTTTCCGCTGTGCTGCGGGCGAACGGGGTGCTCGACACCGACGCGTACCGCAAGCTCGGCCGCAACCAGTTGCGCATCGGCATGTTCCCCGCCATCGAACCGAGCGACGTCGAGGCGCTGACGCGCTGCGTCGACTATGTCGTGGCTGAGATGTCGTCGCCGAGATGAAGAGCGCGGCCGAGGCCGCACGCTCAAGAGTGCTGCGGCGCGTACGGCCGCGCTCGCCGATCACGCTGGCAGACTGTGCAGCGATGCAGGCGACCGACGTACTCGAGTTCGAGGCCGACGACCTCGGCGCGCTCGACCGGCCGGTGATGCTGATCGCCCTGGAGGGTTGGTTCGATGTGGCCGGCGCAGCCACTCACGCCGTGTCGGCGTTTACCACCTCGGAGCACTCGGTCACGATC
>JBCBSO010000154.1:0-8264 GCA_039819205.1 Actinomycetota bacterium | reverse complement strand
GCACCGAGTCGATTCGGTCCCGCCTGCTCGACGAACTCGAGCGCTACGTGCCAGGGGTATCGGAGGTGGTCGACGTCGCCGAGGTATCAACTCCGCTCACCTACGAGCGGTTCCTTCGTCGGAAACGGGGCGGCTTCATGGGGCTCGAAGCGTCCCCTGAACGGTTTCGGGCTCGGTGGCTGCGCGCCCCGACTGCCGTGCCGGGGCTCTACCTCTCGGGGCAGGACGTAACAACCGACGGCATCATCGGAGCGTTGACGGGCGGCCTCGCCGCAGCGTCAGCGGTGGCGGGAGAAGACTTGATGTCAGCCGCACTGCGTCGCGAGCGCTGAGCTCGAGTCGGCTCCTCGGTATCGCCACCAACCAGGTCTCGTCGATTCCACGCGCTACGTGGCACTGCGCCGGCGCCAGGGGATGTTTGGACGATCGCTCGCCGTCCACGGCCGCGACGGATCCGGAGCCGACAGCGCAAGGCCGAGCAGGATGCCAAGCGCGATGCCGACCATCGAGGTCACCGTCGCCGTGAGCGGCGCCGTCCCGGTGATCCGATCGTCGCCAATGATCCGCGTGACCCCTTCGAGCCCGAGCGCACCAGGTACCAGCATCCAGAACGCGGGAAGGAAGGTCACCAGCGTTGGCGGCCCAAGGCCGAGCCGCGCCAACAACACCGCGATCGGCGTCATCGCTGCGGCACCAAAAAACGACGACAGCTCGCCGCCGAAGAACAGGCCGCCGACGACCTGACCGGCATAGGCCGCGTACAACACGACCACGATCCACACCCACGACGTTCGGCGCAGACCTTGCGACCAACTCACGCCGAGTCCGAACACGGCGACGCCGACCCAGGGGCCCGCCACAGCGATCGGACCCTCCGGCTCACTGCCCACAGAGTCGGCTGGCACGCCGACGAACCGCGCCCCAGCGACGATGCCGAGCGCCAGCAGAATCAGCTGAAACACCCCAGCGGCAAGACGCGATGCACCGGCGATGATCTGGCCAGTCGCCAGCTCGAGCACCGCGATCGTCAGCAGCGCTCCGGGCAAGAACGTGATGAGCGGAGCAACCAGCGTGGGGAACGCAATGAGATCGGTCGCCCGCAGGGCAGCGAACGTCGTTGCCGACGCGACGAACGATGCGAGCAGCGGCCAGAACGGTCGATACAGGTAGCGCCGCCGTGCGGTGAGACGATTCAAGAGACCAACGAGGCCGCCGAGAACGGCGGCGATCGGTACTTCGGGCCAGCCACCGCGCAGGATCAGCGCGAGCCCTCCGGCGGCCACAGCCGAACCGACAACCTGCACGATGGGCAAAAACGCTGGCGGTCGCTCGCGGATCTCCGTAAGCGCTCGGCGTCCGTCAACCGGATTCAGGTCGCCGCGCTCGGCGCGTTGGGCCACGTCGATCAGCGCTTCGACCTGATCGAGACGCAGCTTCGCCGTTCCGGCCACGCTGACCTCGGTGGTCACGTCGTCGGCTCCGGGGACTGACAGGATGAGCGCGGTGGGCAACACGATCGCCCCGAGATTGGCGATGCCGTTCACCGTGGCAATCGCCTGCAACGTGCCGGTCACATTGTGGACGGCGTCGCCTGCGTCGATCAGCCCTTCGCCCAGCTCGAGCAGGAAGTCGAGGGTGACCGTATCGATGGCCGTCCGGGCCCCGCTGTCCGACGCAGTGTCGGATGCGGACCCGTCCGTGCGGCGGCTGGCCACGATCGGTGGCGACCGAGTCACGCTCGATGGAGACCCACCCGGCCGGCCTTGGTCGGGGTGCGGGACGAGTCCCACGAGCTCGCTGCCGCGCCATCGCGCCACGACCACCACTCCTCCGGCGAGCACCAGAACAGCGAGAATGATCGATCCCGTCGGGATCTCCGACGTTGACACCGACGGCTGAGACGACTCACGTGTGACGGTGTCACCGGTCGTCACCACGTCATCGCTCTCGCCGCCACTGCCGTCGACTCCGCTGTTGTCTGGCGTGGTGTCGGGCACAGTGTCGGGCGGCACCGTGTCGGCGCCCGTGTCTGGTGTGGTCGACCCTGATGCCGTCGTCGTGTTCGTGGACGACGCAGTGATCGGCACCGTCGTGGTCGCAGCGGTGCTGGCGGTCGAGTCGTCGGGGGCCGCAGGGCGCTCCAGCCCACCGGCAGTAGGCGCAGGCAACGCCGCGGCCCCCAACGCGGCCGCACTACATGCCGTCGCTACAAGTGCGCCGCGCAACCAGCGGAGCGCCGATCGGCGCCGGGTCGCCATCGCCGCCACGGTACGCCGCCGATCACGCGACGCAGGCGCAGCCAGGCGGATCGCCGACACTCGGCACCGAGTTGGCCGCCTCGTACGGCCCACCTGCGGTCAGCTGCGCCAGGCGACAAGCATCGGCGCGGTGTCGAGGTAATCGGTGAACCGCTGAATTCGGCCGTCGACGATCGTCATCACGTGACACCAGCGCATGTCGTAGCTCGCCGACTTCCCAGAGAAGTGGCCCCGTTCGAACCCCTCGGCGACCGCCCCGTCGGCGGTCGGCGTGATGCGATCGACACCAAAGTCCTCGACGACGCAATGCTCGCCGAGGAGACCAAAGAACCGCTCGACGTTGTCGCGGCCCTGATACCGCCCGAAGTACGGAATCTCCGCCGGCCCGACCAGCTCCCACGTCGCGTCAGCGTCGAGCAGGTCGAACACGCCGTCTATGTCACCCGATTGGAAACGCTCGTACAGCTGTGCGGCAACGGACGCCGGATCATGGTCGGCCATGCCGAGATGATGGCGCATGACGACAAACACCGGCGAACGGCCGCTCGCCGTCCGACGGCGACAACACATGGGATCCAGACCTTTTCCATGCGACCTCCAGGATCTGAGCGCGGACTTCGTTCACGGTGATGTCATGCTCTCCAACTCCACCTCCAGCCCGACCCGTCTCGGCCGAGCCGCTCGCTTCGTCGGCGCCGTCGCGCTCGGCGTCGTCGGCACGATCATCACCGCGAACGCCTGGAGCGCCACCGCTGCACCGGGCGACATCGATACCACCTTCGTCCCCACCGCCGGCTGTCGACTGCTCGACACGCGCGCCGGGCAAGCGAACATCGGTAACCGCGCCATGCCACTCGGGCCAGGCGAGACCCACATCGTCGACGTCCACGGGGACAACGGCGAGTGCACCGGATCGCTGGCCATCCCAAGCGATGCAACCGGCGTCGCGCTGAACGCCACCGCCGTCGGCGCAACCACGGCGTCGAACATCCGGGTGTACCCGGGCGACCTGATTGAACCGCCGCTGCTGTCAAACCTCAACGTCACTGCCGGAGCATCACCAACCCCCAACAAGGTCGACGTACAGCTCTCTCCCGACGGCACCATCGCCCTGTACAACTTCAAGGGCAACGTCGACATCGTCCTCGACGTGGTCGGCTACTACACCCGCTCCAGCCTGAGCGATATCGATCGGCGCCTCGCGCTGCTCGAGGCCGGTGCCGGACAGCTCGACCCGGCCGTGCTCGAACGGCTCGGCGCTGTCGAATCCTTGTCGGCCGAAAACGAAGCACGTGCGGCCGCGGCCGAAGCACGTTCGGCGACGGCCGACGCGCGGTCGACGGCGAACGCCAGCGAGGTCCAAGCGCTCCGGAACGCCCAACCGTTTGCGGTCACGGACTACCTCTACCGACGGCAAGTTGGCGAACAGGCGACGGTGATCGTCGACCTCGAAGTCGTTGCACCGACCGACGGGCACATCACCGCTTTCTCAACCACGGCGGTGGACAACAACCGCTCGGACACACGCACCCGCTGCACGATCAGCCCGACGACGGCCATGGACTTCGAGTTCGTTCAGGCGGCCGAATCGCCCGGCTCGATCGGCCAGGATGCACAACTCTCGGGGACGCGCACGTTCTCCGTCGCCGCTGGTTCGACCACCAACATCTATCTCGTGTGCGACTTCTTCGACTTCGCCTCCAACGCCTACTCCGCTCGCCTGACCGACACCGTGCTCAGCGCGCTGTTCACGCCGAGCCCGTGAGGACGGTGAAGCGGGCCGCTGGAGACCCGCTGCGCCGCCGGGTGCACGCCTCGATGGGTCGGCGCGCTAGACCAGCGAGGTGACACCCCTCGGCAACGTCGTCGACGCAACAACGTGACGACCGCGCCAATCTCACCCCTGGGTGCCGAATCGGGGCCGACGCGTCTGATCACTCGGCAGTTCGTCATCCTGGCGATCTCCACGTCGTGCTTCTTCTTCGGCTTCGGATCGCTCAACGTGCTGCTTCCGCAGTACGTGGTCGACGAGCTCGGCGGCAGCGAGGCGGCCGCCGGACTCGCGATCGGTTCGATGGCCTTCTCGGCGATCGTCACCCGAGTGTGGTTCGGTCGGTTGGCCGACCGGCGAGGCGCCCGCCTGATCATGCTGATCGGCGCAGTGCTGGCAGCGACCGCCACCGTACTCACCGTGTTCACCACATCGCTCGCCACCCTGATCGCCACCAGGCTGATCTACGGCGCCGGACAGGCGGCGTTCTTCACCGGGTCAACCACACTGTCGATCGACCTCGCCCCGGTCCATCGACGAAGCCAGGCGGCGAGCTACATCCTCGTGGCGGTACACGTTGGGGCGGGAATCGGCCCGGTCATCGCCGTCGGCCTGAGCGATCGCTTCAGCTACGACACGATTTGGCTGATCACCGCCGGGATGATCGCGCTCGCCGGGGTCTTCGCCACGTTCCTCAGCTACCGGCCACCAGACCACCTCGCACCACCATCGCCGCTGATCAACACCGATGCCCTCGCCCCCGGCGTGGTGTCGCTGCTCGGCATCTTCTCGTTCAATGGGTTCCTCGTGTTTGCACCGCTGTATGCCCGCGAGGTGGGGCTGTCCAATGTGGGCTTGGTCTTCTTCGTCGCATCGTTCACCGTCGCGCTGGTGCGCGTCACGCTCGGTTGGGTGCCCGACCGGATCGGCCCGATCCGCGCTGGCACCATCGCCCTATCGATCACCGCCGGCGGCGCGCTGATCGCCGCACTGTGGCCCGAACCGGAGGGTCTATTCGTTGCGGCCGCCGTACTGGCGATGGGACTCTCACTGCAGTCACCGTCGCTGATCGCCGTCACCGTGCAGGCGGTGCCAGCGAACGAGCGCGGATCGGCGATGGCCACGTTCACGGGCTTCTTCGATGTGGCCAATGCGATCGTGGGACCGACCATCGGGTTGATCGTGCTCGGCGCCGGGTACCGCGAGGCGTTCCTCGTAGCGACGGCGATGGCCATCGTGGGACTCGTGGTGCTGCGGCTCGTCGTCGCCCCGCGATGGCACCGGCATCACGTTGCACCAACATGACCCGGCTCCGACGGACGTCGGTCGCGCGCTAGTCCGGGGCGGAGAGACTGGCCTCGCCACAGGCGCGCGTGGAACTGCCACCACAGATCACGCCGTCGCCACCGATTGTCGTCGCAGCATCAGCCGTGGCGGTGTTGCTGGCGCCACCGAGCACGACCGTCCGGATGCCGCCGGAGATGTTTGCGTTGCCGCCAACTACCGCTGTCACGTTGCCGTTCGCAGTGTTCGACGACCCACCGAGGATCGACGTACCACTGCCGGCCGCAGTGTTCAGCCCACCCCCGCTGACGGAAGAATCAGGTCCGCTGGCCGTGTTGGCGAATCCTCCGGTGACACTCGAAAAGCGGCCAGCGACCACGTTGTCGCGCCCCGCCACGAAGCCCCCGTAGCTGCGGTAGTCGTTGTCGCTGCCGACCATGATGTTGTGCGCACCGTTGCGCAGCGCTGGGTCGTCGGAGTCCTCGGCGTATCCGACAATGAGGTTGCCCAACCCGTTGCACGGCTCGGTGAACGTCTCGTCGCACCGGGTATCGCCCGTCCCGTCGAGCACCTGCACGTTGACCCCGCTGAAGCGAACGGTGGGACGTCCATCGACGTCTTCGACCGTGACACTCGCCAACTTCGCCGCAAGTGCGGCGTTCTCCGACTCCAGCGCCGCAAGTCGCTGATCGATCTCCACCAACGAGTCGTTGGTGTAGTAACCGACCACGTCAGCGAGCACGAACACCGTGCCGTTCTGATTGAACAGCTTGATCGCTCCACCCGGCGACAACCGCACGTCGACCTTGTTCGGCGTGGGCGCCTGGCCCGGTAGCCAGTTGAGGTTCGATGCCAGCGGCGTCGAGGCGTCGGCAGGAAACACCCGCAGGTTGGACTGCGCCGTGGGACGCGTGATGGTGACGTTCATCGACACCCCGACCGCACCAGCGGGGATCGTGCAATTTCCGTTCGTCCCCGTGACTTGCTGGGTGTACACGTTGGCCTCGCCCGGTCCGAGCGGCGTGTCCTTCGGACCGACGTTGTCACTCCCCGGACGGAAGTCGAACAAACGGCAGTTAGTGATCGGCACCAGCGTCGCGTCATTGTCGCCCGGAGCAGCCTCTGCGGGCCACGCCGCCATGACCGCCACGGCGAGCAGTGCGCCCAGCACCATCGCCATTGCCGTCCACACGATCGTCCGCAGTCGAATGGTCAACGTCATCGCACACTCCCGGTTGTGACCGGCCCCCGAACAGGCCGACGTATGCTCCAGCGTCGCGCGGACCACTAACGGGGCACGCACACCTCGCGACCACCCGGCACCGCGATTCTGGGCGCCGTCGCTGGCGCTAGCCGCAAGCAACGACGCCGAGAAGCGAAGCGCAGGGGTGGGCGACCGTGCGTGGCGTGGGGCGCTACTCAACGGGCTCGTCGGTCACGAGGCGCTTGCCCATGCTGACGACCTCATCGGACAGGTACCCCAACCGGCGGTAGAACTCGCGCGCAGCCAGGTTGTCGGTGCGGATCTGAAGATTGACCTTCGGACACCCGAGATCGTCGAGCGCCTGCTCGGCGTGTTGCATGAGCGTGCGACCGATCCCCGCCTCACGGCACTCGGGGTCGACGGCGAGGTAGTTGATCCAGCCACGGTGGCCGTCGTACCCGGCCATGACCGTTCCGACCGCAGTGCCATCGACAGCCGCCACGAGGAACATCCCGTCGTCGACCGACAGCTTGCGATCGATGTCTCTGCGCGGGTCGTTCCACGAGCGAACGAGATCGGCGCGATGCCACAACTCGACCACCCGCTCGCGGTCGTGCTCCTCAAACGCTCGAACGATGAACGATCGCATCACACCAGTCTGGCTGCGCTGCCAACGCCGGCTCGCTGCAGTTGATGGAGCCCAACCATCGCCGTCAGCGATCGAGACCGCGAAGGGAATATGTGTTTGAGATTTCTCTCGCTAATCGCGCACATGCGCGGTACGCTGGCGCTACGAACCAACCGAGTGTCTTCCGCTCCACACGGTTCGCTCGACACCTCGCAGTGTCCAGCTGAAGCCTCCAACACGAGGAGGTAGTTGCTATGACCGACAATGACGCGGTCACCGCCTTCGCTGCGGTGCTCGCGCTGTGTCCTGACGACTGCGACCGCGATCAGCTCGCTGCCGCGGTCGGTGATGTCAGACGATTGAAAGCACGGCTCGATGCCGTACAGATCGGCTTGACCCGCCGGGCGCGAGAACTCGCCGAGACGGGCCAGGCTGAACCCGCGGAGTCGCTCCTCGGAGCGGCCGGTGGCATGGACACCAAAGAGGCCAACACCGCCACTGCCCGCGAGGAGCTCTGCAACCAGGCCGCTGACGTTGAAGACGCGCTGGCCGACGGCGCAATCGCCACCGCCTACGTCGACGCCATCGCCGCCGCAGCCAACAGTCTCCCCGAAGCGCTGCGGCCCGAGTTCCTCGCCCACCGCGAACGCCTCCTCGCAGCGGCCAAGGTGTTGTCGGTCGATGCGTTCCGTAAGCGGTGCCGACAGTTGGCCCGTGACATTCGCGCCGCCCAAGCCGACCCTGGTGAAGACGACGAACTCGCCCGCCAACGCAAGGCCTCGAAGATCACCCAATGGGTCGACAAGACCACCGGCATGCACCACATCCACGCCGAACTCGACCCCGAACGCGCCGCCAACGTCACCGCGGCAATCAACCGGGCCGCCAACCACATCCGCTCCACCCTCCCAGCCAAAGAAGCACGCAGCTGGCGAGAATTGGAAGTCGACGGCTACATCACCGCCATCACCAAGCCCGCTGCTGCGGGCAACGGCGGCTCAGGTTCAGGTGTCACCGAGATTCAGGTGCTCATCGACTACCACACTCTGGTCAACGGGCTACACGAACACGGCATCGCCGAAACCATCGACGGCGTCCACCTCCCAGTGTCGGCCATCC
>JBCBSO010000153.1:0-8310 GCA_039819205.1 Actinomycetota bacterium | reverse complement strand
CCAACCGTTGCCGCATACATCCGTGCCAGGCTGCCCGCATTGGTGATGCCATTTGCCGCCGGCATCTCGGTGGCATGCACCTCGCGGGTGTTGAACGGCGAGTCGTTGTTGTCGGTGATCTCGCCGAACGCGCCGCTCATCGTGAGCGCCTTCCAGCCAGGGGTGCCCTCGCCCATGAACTGCTCGGCAAGTGCGGCCATCGCCGGGTCGGAGGGTGGCGGCGGCGCCTTCAGCGTCGACACGCGGATCTCTTCTGAGGCGGGCAGGCCGATCCAGAACTCGAGGTCGAGGGGCGCCGCGA
Source organism: Actinomycetota bacterium (assembly GCA_039819205.1). Lineage (GTDB taxonomy): Bacteria > Actinomycetota > Acidimicrobiia > Acidimicrobiales > Ilumatobacteraceae > JABSQH01. The sequence goes on along the minus strand of JBCBSO010000153.1, from coordinate 8,009 downwards.
CCTCCTCGGCGAAGTACGTACCGATCGAGCGCCCATCGGCGCGCCGCACCAACTCGCCGGCCAACCAGCCGTAGGTCACGGCGTGATAGCCGTGAGCCGTGCCCGGCTGCCACTTGGGCTCTTCTGCAGCGAGCGCCTCGACGACCGGCGTCACCGCCAGCACCTCGTCGAGCGTCAGCGGCTGATCGACGTAGGGCAGCCCCGCCTGGTGACTCATCAGCTGGCCGACGGTGACGGTGTCTTTGCCATGTGCGCCGAACTCGGGCCAGTACTGCACGACCGGAGCGTCGTAGTCGAGGAGGCCCGCCTCGACCAGACGAGCGACGCAGATCGCGGTGGCTCCCTTGGTGGTGGAGAACACGAGCTGCAACGTGTTCTCGTCCCACACTCGCCCGCTGGCTTCGTCGGCGATGCCGGCCCAGATGTCGACCTTGCGTTCTCCACCGACGTACAGCGCGAACCCCGCCCCGGTCTCGCCGGGGTCTGTGAAGTTGGCGGCGAACGCATCGGCGACCTTGCCGAACCCGTCCGCAACCGTGCCGTGTACCTCGATGCCACCGATCGTCGTGCTCATCGCGCCGACGGTAGCCACAACCAGCGCTTCGACGCAGACCGGAGCGCCGTAGGCTGCTCTGTCGCTATGGCCGACGACACTCCCCCGTTCCGCTACACCGCAACCCTGGCCGACGACATCGAGCTGCGGTGGCAGGACTGGTGGGACGAGCACGGCACCTTCGAGACCCCCAACGCCACGGGTCCACTCGCCGACGCCGACACCGCAGCGGCGCGCGGCGAGAAGCTGTTCGTGCTCGACATGTTTCCCTACCCATCGGGCACGGGGCTGCACGTCGGTCATCCGCTGGGGTTCATCGGCACCGACGTGTTCGCCCGCTTCAAACGGATGACCGGCCACAACGTGTTGCACACGATGGGCTTCGACGCGTTCGGCCTGCCGGCCGAGCAGTTCGCCGTCGAGACCGGGCAGCACCCGGCGATCACCACCGATCAGAACATCACCACCTACCGCCGTCAGCTGCGCCGCCTCGGCCTGGCCCACGACCCGCGACGCAGCGTGTCGACCACCGACCCCAGCTACTACCGCTGGACGCAATGGATCTTCAACCAGATCTTCAATGCGTGGTATGACACCAGCGCCGACCGCGCCCGTCCGATCCCCGAGTTGATCACCGAGTTCCAGTCTGGCTCGCGGCCGACACCCGACGGACGGCCGTGGAGTGAGCTCTCGGCCGGGGAACGCGCCGACATCGTCGACGACCACCGCCTCGCCTACGTGAGCGAGGCGCCGGTGAACTGGTGCCCTGGTCTTGGCACCGTCGTCGCCAACGAGGAAGTCACCGCCGATGGGCGCTCCGATCGCGGCAACTTCCCCGTGTTCAAGCGCAATATGCGCCAGTGGATGATGCGCATCACTGCGTACGCCGACCGACTGATCGACGATCTCGACCTGCTCGACTGGTCGGACGCGATCAAGACGATGCAGCGCAACTGGATCGGCAAGAGCTACGGCGCCGACGTCGACTTCGCCGTCACACCGGTGAACGACCCCGAGGGCACCGAGACGATCACGGTGTTCACCACTCGCCCCGACACCCTCTTTGGCGCCTCGTTCATGGTGCTCTCGCCCGAGCACCCACTGGTGGCTCGCTTGACCACGCCGGAGCAGGCCGACACCGTCGGCGACTACCAGCGAGCCGCAGCGGCCAAGAAGGACGTCGATCGCCAGGACGAGACGCGCGAGAAGACCGGTGTGTTCACCGGGTCGTATGCCACCAACCCGATCAACGGCGAGCACATCCCGGTGTGGATCGCCGACTACGTGCTGATGGGCTACGGCACCGGCGCCATCATGGCTGTGCCGTGCGGCGACCAACGCGACTTCGAGTTCGCTCGCACGTTCGATCTGCCGATCCCGGCGATCCAGATGCCGCCCGATGCGTGGTTCGCGGCGCACGACATCGAACCGACGCTCGACACGGCCGCCTGGCCCGAGGCGTTCGTCGGCGACGCCACGTATGTGCAGTCGCGCAACGACACACTCGACCTGAACGGCATCGACACCAAAAACGAAGGCATCGCGCTCTCCAACGCGTGGCTCGAGGCGCACGACGCCGGCCGGGCAACCATCACCTACAAGTTGCGCGATTGGCTGTTCAGTCGACAGCGCTACTGGGGCGAGCCGTTCCCCATCGTGTACGACGCCGACGGGCGACCGCACAGCCTGCCCGACGACATGTTGCCGGTGGAACTCCCAGAGACCGACTCGTTCTCGCCGCGCACCTTCGATCCCGACGACGAGTTCTCCAATCCGGAGAGCCCGCTCGACCGCCTCGAGTGGTGGGTCGACGTCGAGCTCGACTTGGGCGACGGCATGCAGCGCTATCGCCGCGATACCAATGTGATGCCGCAGTGGGCGGGCTCGTGCTGGTACGAACTGCGCTACCTCGACCCGACGAATGAGAACCGTTTCGTCGGTCGCGAGGTCGAGGAGTATTGGATGGGGCCGCGGACCGATCAACGGCCCGACCATCCGGGCGGCGTCGATCTGTATGTCGGCGGCGTCGAACACGCCGTACTGCACCTGCTGTATTCCCGCTTTTGGCACAAGGTGCTCTACGACCTGGGCCACCTCTCGTCGAAGGAGCCGTACGCCCGACTGTTCAACCAGGGGTACGTGCAGGCTGCGGCGTACCAAGACGAACGCGGCATCTATGTGGACGCCACGCAGGTCGACGGCAACCCCGACGACGGCTTCACTCTCGACGGCCAGCCGGTGACTCGCGAGTGGGGCAAGATGGGCAAGAGCCTGAAGAACGCGGTGTCACCCGACGATATGTACGCGCAGTACGGCGCCGACACCCTGCGCTTGTACGAGATGGCCACGGGGCCACTCGACGCATCACGTCCGTGGGAAACGCGCGACGTCGTCGGCATGTACCGCTTCCTGCAGCGACTGTGGCGCACGATGATCGACGAGGATTCCGGCGAGGTGATCGTGGTCGACGATGCGGCCCACGACGACACGGTCACGCTGCTGCACCGCACGATCGACGTCGTGCGCACCGAGATGGACGCGCTGCGCTTCAACACGGCGATCGCCAAGCTGATCGAGCTGAACAACCACGTCACGAAGCTCGACGCCACACCCCGCGAGATCGCCGAGCCGATGGTGCTCATGTTGGCGCCACTGGTGCCGCACGTTGCCGAGGAGTTGTGGCGGCGGCTTGGTCACGACGACACGTTGACCTACGAGACCTTTCCCACCGCCGACCCGTCGCTGCTCGTCGACGAGACGATCGAGGTTCCCGTGCAGATCAACGGCAAGGTGCGCAGTCGGATCGTGGTCGCCGCCGACGCCGATCCAGCCGCGCTGGAGGCGACGGCGCTCGCCGACGATGTCGTCGCAGGTGTGCTCGATGGCGTAACACCGAAGAAGGTCATCGTCGTTCCCGGCCGCATGATCAATGTGGTCGTGTGACGCACGGAAGGACACCGTCGTCCTGACGAGGCGATCATGGTGCTGTCGACGATGATGGAGCAGCGGACGGCGTCGATCGCACGATCGTCGCGCTCCCACCGCGACCCCGAACGATGACCACGCTGAGCCCCGATACCGGCACCTCCCCGGCGCCGAGCGATCCGCGGATCGGGTACCAGCCGGCGCTCGACGGCCTGCGCGGCGTGGCGGTGGCGGGCGTGGTGGCGTTTCACCTGGGCCATCTCAGTGGCGGGTTCCTCGGCGTCGATTTGTTCTTCACACTGTCGGGCTACTTGATCACCCGCCTCCTCCTGGTCGAACGAGCCGTCAAGGGCGGCGTCGACTTGCGACGGTTCTGGACGCGTCGGGCACGACGCCTGCTTCCGGCGTTATACGCATTGTTGGTGGCAACTGCGGTCTATGCGGCATGGTTCGCTCGGCCCGACGAACTCGAGGGCATCCGCGGCGGTGGGCTCTCCGCGTTGGTGTACGTAGCCAACTGGTGGGCGATCGTCACCGGCGACGGCTACTGGGACCTGTTCACCACCCCCTCGCCGCTCGAACACCTGTGGAGCTTGTCGATCGAAGAACAGTTCTACGTGGTGTGGCCGGTTGCGGTGGTCCTGCTGCTCGGAGCTGCGCTGAAGATGCGGCGCTTACTGGTCGTGTCGGCAGTTGCCGCGGTCGCCTCAACCGTGCTGATGGCCCTGATGTCGACCGGCAACCTCAGCGACGCCTACCTCAATACGTTCACCCGCATCGGCTCGATGCTCGTCGGTGCGATCGTGGCCGTCGTGCTGCACAAACGGGCCAGCGTCACCCTGCCTCAGCCAGCGGCACGGGCACTGCAGCTCGGTGCAATCGCATCGGTGGCGCTGCTCACCTGGATGTGGTTCGTCGTCGACGGCACGAGCCCCACCATCTACCGCGGCGGATTTCTACTGCATGCGGTGGCCGTGGGGGTGATCATCGCCGCGATCAGTATCGGGCCCGACGCACCTGCGGCCCGCGTGTTCCGGCTAGAACCGCTGCGCCAACTCGGCCTGGTGTCGTACGGGGTCTACCTATGGCACTGGCCCGTAATCGTCATCGTTGACAGCGAGCGCACCGGACTCGACGGCGCGGCACTGCTGATCACCCGGCTCGGCATCACCGCGGTGTTGACCGTGGCCTCATACGTGCTGCTTGAGCAGCCCATCCGGCACAGTACGGCGACACCGCGCGTGGTCGGGCTCGTCTCGGTCGGCGCCGCCGTCGTGATCGCCGTCGCCCTATTTGTCACCACGATCCCGGAGGCACGCACGATCGTCGCAGGCCCCGCGCCGACGTTGGCGCCACGCACGACCGATGCGGCGCCGACGACGGCCCCATCGACCACCGCCGTGCCGACGACAACACCGGTCGAGGCCGCCGCGGGTGGGCCACCGGTGACGACCAGCGCACCGGCCGCGACGGCACCAACAACGACGACAACGACCGTCGAGGAGGCCGACGAGCAAATGGATCACGGCATCTTGGTGACCGAGCCGGTGTTGCCGCCAAGCGGAGCAACGCCCGCAGCGTCGGTGAACGTTCTGCTCACCGGCGACTCGTTCATGTTCGACGCCGAGCCCGGCATCGCCGCTGCGCTCACCAGCAACGGCGGCGCCACGGTGGCAGAGGAAGCCCGGTTCGGGTTTCGCATCACCGACGAGGGCTGGGAGTCAGTACTCGAGGAGCAGGTCGCCCTCGCCGATCCGGATGTCGTCATCGCCATGTGGGCGCGCTTCGACGCCGCGTGGCTCGAGGAGAACGATCCAGACGAGTACCGGGCGCGCCTCGATCGCGCCGCGGAGATCCTCACCGCGAACGGGGCAACGCTGGGATTCGTGGGTCTCGCTCCGTCGCTGAGCGGCGGGGTCGACCCGACGCCGGTCGACCGGTCGATCAACGATCTCTTCCGCGAGCTGCCGGAACGCTTCCCCGGGTCGGTGTACTACATCGATCCCGATCCGGTGGTCGCACCGAATGGCGAGTTCCAGTTGATCATCGAGCAGCCGGTTGGCGAGCACCGTGTGCGCAAGACCGACGGCAACCACTACTGCCCCGACGGATCGGCGCGCTTCGGGATCGCCATCGGCGAGTTCGTCGAGGTCCTCACCGGGTTCCCCCAGGTCGACCCCGCCGCATGGTGGGGCGGCGACTGGCGCAACGACGCGCGCTACGACGAGCCGGCCGGCTCCTGTTCCTGATCGTGCGCTCGGCTCCGACCGGCAGGGTTCGGCGACAGCCGTAGTCGGCGGGCGACGGTGGCCGCGGTGAGCGCGGCGAGCACGATCACGGAGGGCTCGGCGCCAACTCGGAAACGCTGGTTGCCGTAGGTGAACACCACCAGCGCGAACACCAGTGCGACCGGTACAACGAGTGGCCATACCGCGATGCGCTGGCGCCGAGCGAGGACGACGCCGGCGATCGCCGCTGGTGCGGCGATGATCCATCCGATCCAGCCGGCCCACAGCCAGTGGTAGTCACGCCCTTCGAGGCTCTCATAGAAGAGTTGGGTGCGAACGTCCCACACACCGGCGGTGCGCAGAACTCTCAGGGCGCCCACCGCTGGTAGGCGCTCGGGGTTGTCGACTGCGAACTCGATCGCCGCCGAACGCCGTTCGGCGGCGGCATCGGTCTCGTCGAGCCCCTCGACATCGACCGCCAGGGCGCAGTCGATCCGCCACAGGCCGGCCTGTTCGCCACGGTAGGTGCGCTCACAGTTGGCGCCGGCGAGCAGTGTCCCGCTGTTGTTCGTGAACGGTTGCACGTGGTCGAGGCTGATCGCGTTGCGTACCGTCCATGCGCCCAAGCACACGATCACACCGATCGCGGCCACACCGACCCGGCGACCCCACGCGCGCCAGTCGATCCCGTCGTCGCCGGTGCGGACGAACGCTGCCGGCACCAGGAGCGCGGGAAGCAGCAAAATCGCTTCGCTGCGGGTCAGCACAGCAAGGCCGACGACCGCACCACCGGCACCGAGCCAACGGAGCGCGTGTGCGTCGTTGCGGCGGGCCTCGTAGACGCACCACAACGTTGCGGTGACGAACAGGAAGTACCAGCCCTCACTCGCCAGCGAGCCATCGAACACGATCATCTGCGGATACACCGCAACGATGCCCGCGGCGATCACGCCGACAAGCGGCCCAGCGATGGCCCGGCCGAGCAACGCCATCACCACAATCGATGCGCCACCGACCAGGCATCCGAGGAACCGTTGGTCGTCGGCGTTGTTGATGCCGACGAAGTCGGCCATGGCGAGCACCGCCGGGTACAGCGGCGGAAACTCGGCCGTGGGCACCGACACCCCGAGTTCGGCGTACTCGCGAGGACGGACATAACCGGCGCCGCCCGCAAGGTGACGGCCAAGCAAGTGGTATGTCTCGGCGTCGCCGAACAGCTCGATGCGGCCACGGGCAGCGGTGAGGATGTACGTCAGCCGGGCGACGATGCCGACGCCGACCGCGGCAGCCGTCCAGCTCCAGAACCCGCGGTCGGTCATCGGCGGAATACTCGCACGCCGGCATCGCCGCGACGCGACCATCGCGTTTGACGGTCACGATGGATTCGGTTCACGACAATTCCAGCAACAGGGACCAATGTCCCTTGCTTTCCCGCGACAGTGGCGCGACGATGAATTCGGATCCGTCAGGGTGTCACACGGGACTCAGGCGTGGAGGTCGACCGACCGGTGGGCCTGCATCGACCAGTCCGAGCCTTTCCCCGCCAACGGGAGACACCCGGCGGATCCCTTTACGTCCCGACGTGGTCAGCCGCGCGCGATATCGAGCACGCCGCGCGCCGACGCCCTACGATCACGCCCGTGCGAAGGCGGATCTCAGCGATGGCGGTGGTTTTCACGGTGTGCGCGTCGATGGTCGCCGCTGCTCAGGGCGACCCGACCGCCCCTGGCTTCAGCGACGGTCGGTGGCTCGGCACCGTCCACTACCGGGCCTCGCTGACCGGCGACAACGTGCAAGCGAGCACCCAGCTGAGTTCGGGCACCTTCGAAGTGGTGTGGAGCGGAGGAGCACCAAGTGGCACCCTCTCCGCATCGGGCACCGGCACCGTGCGCCTGACCGAACCGGCGGGCCAGGGCCAGCTCACGCTCGACTATCTCGGCTCGTTTGGCGGTCTTCCCGATGCGCCACTCGTTGAGGGTCAGTCACTTGCTGCGTCGGGTTCGGTCACGGTCGACGGACTCACGGTGCCGGTGTCGTTCACCCTCGGACCTGGTGAGATCGGCACCGCGCCCCTCGACATCGTCGCTGCGAGCTGCACCTTGGTGAGCGGCAACTTCGAATCGGCAATCGCCGACGCCAACGCGGCGCTCGCCGGAACCGCCACCGTGACCCCCCAGGTGGCGTTCTGGAGTGCGTCGCGTGCGCCAGAGTCCGATCTGACCGCCGATCAGCAGGCCGAGCTCGCCGACATGCTGGCTGCAGCCGATGCGTTCGACGCGGCGGTCGCCACTGGATCATTCAAT
>JBCBSO010000152.1:0-8312 GCA_039819205.1 Actinomycetota bacterium | reverse complement strand
ACCTGATCCGCGCGGGGTGATCCCGCTCGACGGCGTGCACATTTCGCGCTCGCTCCGCCGTAGCCGCCGCCGCTTCGACATCAGCTTCGACACCCGCTTCGTCGACGTCGTCCGCGCGTGCGCCGACCGGCGGCGCCCGGGTCGGTGGATCACCGATGAAGTGATCCAGGCGTACCAGCGGCTATTCGACCTGGGGTGGGCGCACTCCGTCGAGGTGTGGAGCGACGGCGACCTCGTCGGCGGCCTCTACGGCGTACGCATCGATCGGCTGTTTGCGGGCGAATCGATGTTTCATCGCGCAACTGACGCGTCGAAGGTGGCCCTGGTGGAGCTAGTGGAGTGGCTCCGGTCCACCGATGCCTCGATGCTCGACGTGCAGTGGACCACCCCGCACCTCCGTTCCCTCGGCGCCGTCGACATGCCACGTGCCGAGTATCTCGATCGGGTCGCTCGTGCGGTGGAGACGTAGACCACACCCATCGACCACGCCTGCAACCGGACCACGGAGACCGAAGCGGGGTGGGCGGTCCGCCACCGCCCACCCCGGCTCCGTGCCGGCCGAATCCGCCGTTCGGCCGGCGGGGTTCCCGCCACAGGGGATCCTGAGAAACGAACTCCACGGGGAGGGGCGGAGGTCGCTTCGGTCCTTTTCGGGACCACTTGTTCTTCGGCAGCGCAACGCGCTGACTTGAGCAACGGACTGTCTGGGCACAACACTTCGGGTATGAGCGCTTCGTCGTCGGTCATGCACGAGCCGGACCGGCCGTGGATGATGCGCACCTACTCCGGCCACTCCTCGGCGGCCGCATCGAACGAGCTGTATCGCACGAACCTGGCCAAGGGGCAGACCGGACTCTCGATCGCCTTCGACCTCCCGACGCAAACGGGCTACGACCCCGACTCGGTGATGTCGAAGGGTGAAGTCGGAAAGGTCGGCGTACCTGTGGCCCATCTCGGACACATGCGCACGCTGCTGCACAGCATCCCTCCGGGCGAGATGAACACCTCGATGACGATCAACGCGTCGGCGTCGTGGCTACTGGCGCTGTACGTCGCCAACGCCGAGGAGCAGGGAGTCGACTCCACCGAGCTGCGCGGCACCACACAGAACGACATCGTCAAGGAGTACCTGTCGCGCGGCACGTACATCTTCCCGCCGGAGCCGTCGCGTCGGCTGATTGTCGACATGGTCGCGTGGTGTGCACAACACGCACCGAAGTGGAACCCGATCAACGTGTGCTCGTACCACCTGCAAGAGGTCGGTGCCACGCCCGTACAGGAGATCGCCTATTCGATGGCCACAGCGATCGGCGTGCTCGACGCCGTGCGCGATTCGGGCCAGGTATCCGACGAGCAGTTCTCGCAGGTGTTCGGCTCGATCTCCTTCTTCGTCAACGCCGGCATCCGCTTCGTCGAAGAGGTCTGCAAGCTGCGGGCGATGACGGCCATGTGGGCCGACATCGGCCGCGAGCGTTACGGCGTCACCGACCCCAAGGCGCTGCGCTTTCGCTACGGCGTGCAGGTCAACTCGCTCGGGCTCACCGAAGCCCAACCCGAGAACAACGTGCAGCGCATCGTCCTCGAGATGCTCGCCGTCACGTTGTCGAAAGACGCTCGTGCCCGCTCGGTACAGCTGCCGGCGTGGAACGAGGCGTTGGGCCTGCCTCGGCCGTGGGATCAGCAATGGTCGTTGCGCATGCAGCAGGTTCTGGCGTTCGAGTCCGACCTGCTGGAGTACGACGACATCTTCGACGGCTCGACGGTCGTCGAGGGGCGCACCGCTGAGCTCCGCGCTGCGTCGCAGGCCGAACTCGACGACGTGCTCTCACTCGGCGGTGCCTTCGAGGCGGTGGAGACGCTCAAGGCTCGGCTGGTGGCGTCGATGGCCGACCGCACCCGCAGTATCGCGGCGGGCGACAAGACGGTCGTCGGAGTGAACGACTTCATCGAGACCGCCCCGTCACCGCTCGACGGCGAGAACAACATCTTGAAGGTCGATCCGACGATCGAGCCCGCGTTGATCGACGACGTGCGCGCCTGGCGCGCTGATCGCGACCAGGCGGCCGTCGACGCTGCGCTCGCCGAGCTTCGCCGGGTGACCGAGTCGGGCGAGAACGTCATGCCGGCAACCATCGCGCTGGCCAAGGCCGGTGGCACCACCGGTGAGTGGGGCGATCTGATGCGCGAGCTCCTCAGCGAGTACCGCGCCCCGACCGGTGTGGGAGGAACGCCGGGATCCACGTCGGGCCTCGACGTGGTGGTCGACAAGGTGAAGGCGATGGACGGCGGGCCGCCGAAGTTGCTCGTGGCCAAGCCCGGACTCGATGGGCACTCGAGCGGTGCCGAACAGATCGCCGTAGCGGCCCGCGACTCGGGCATGGAAGTCGTGTACTCGGGAATCCGCCTGACGCCGGAGCAGATCGCCGCGTCGGCACGCGATGAAGACCCCGACGTGATTGGCCTCTCGATCCTGTCGGGTTCGCACCTCGACCTGGTGCCCGACGTGCTCGGCTATCTGTCCGACATGGGCGTCGATGCCCCGGTGATCGTCGGTGGGATCATTCCCGAAGACGACCGCCCACGTCTTGCAGACATGGGCATCGCCGCGGTGTACACGCCGAAGGACTACGAGATCGCCACGATCATGTCGGAGATCGCCGACATCGCCGCGGCCGCCCGCTGACCGCTGGCGCATCGCACCGGCGCCATCGCACCCGCTCCATCGCACCCGCGCCATCGCACTTGTGTGAGCGCCGATCGGTGGCGCTCCCATGTGCGCTCACACAAACGCCCGGTGGGCGGCTCCCTCGAGTCATCCGGCGGTTTGTGTGACCACGAATCGGTTGCGCACCCGTATGTGGTCACACAAACCGCCTTGTCACGCAGCGCCAGCGTCGAGGTGTGGCGCGAGCGCGCGACCGATCTGCGCAACGACACGCTCCGGTTCATCGACGACGTGGGCATAGGTGAATTGGAACGGCTGGAATCCATCGGCAATCAACGCATTGAGCCGTTCGGCATCACGTGCCAGGGCTGCGGCCGACGCGTGGAAGCGGTAGCCGAGCACCTCGACCACGACCGGTGTCCCCGCGAACCGGAAGTCGACACGCACCATTCGATCGCCCGACTTGGTGAGCACCTGCTGAGTTGCCGGACGCGGCAACCGCGCTGCTGCGACCAACCTGAGGAACTCGCGCTCCAACCAGCTGTGGCCGCCACGCACTCCCTCGGTCGCTTCGATAGCTGCGAGCAGCCGAGGGATGCCGTAGCGGCCGCTCGAACGGAGGGCGACGATGCGACGGTGCATGAGTGACTCGTTGAATCGGCCGTCGCGCAGGCCCGAGTCGAATGCCACGGCGAGCTGCTCTGGACGCTCTGTTCGGGCGAGATCGATCAAGGTGCGCGCCGCACTGAGACAGGGGATCCCGTCGATCGTCGCCCGATCGATGAGGTCGAGGGACAACGTTGTTCGGATGCGGTGGCCGATGCGACGCACATTGCGCCCGCGCGGGACGACAACGTCGAACGGTGGACGAAGTCGATACCCGTCGAACCCGTGCAGTGCCGCCGCTGTTCGGCCCGCTGCGTACACCTTCCCGCCTACGTCGAACAGCAGACCGACGAGGTCGCTGCGATGTGTGCGCGGGGCGCCGCGCACACGAAGCGCGTTGACGCCGATCTGTTCCAGGGAGCCGCTCTCGACTCGGCTCCGAGGCTGGTGGTCGGTGATCCCGACGTCCATCGCCTGTTGGCGACTAAACACACCAAGCTGACCGGTGGCCATCGCCGCAATGCGACGATCGGTACTGGTCATGTCGCCATCGTGACGCGAGGGTGTCACGACGTCAGAGATCGAGACCGTCGCAGTTTGTGTGAGCACACATCCATGGCACTCACGTATGTGCTCACACAAACCGCGAACCTCTGCAGAACCTGTGGGGAAATTGGGTTTCCTTTAGGAAGACGACCGGTCTCGTTGAGATCGAGGGCCCGATTCTGGACGCATGACTTCAACCAACTCGCATGCGCGTCGCGCTCGCCTCGCGGCCGTCGGGCTCGCCACCGTCCTGGCGATCGGCGCACCTGCCGCCGTCGTCTCGGCGACAAACGACGAGCACAACACGTCCGTCAACGCCACCGCACTCGTCGACCTCGACGACCCAGCCGTCTACGCCACCCTGACCCCCCGACAGCAGACCGCCGTGGACGAACTCGTCGATGAGTACGGCGTCGAGGTGGTGCGCGGCGTAGAGGCACCGCCGACAGTCGACCTCGCGCCCGACCACGTCGGCGCTCCGTCGGTGTTCACCTGGTTCGGTAAGGAGATCCTCTCTTGGGGCATCGATCGCGGACGCGACGGCGGGTTCGGCGCACTCGGCGAGGCGCTCGGCTTCGGCGACAACGGCCACGTACTCGACTCGGTCAACGAGGGCCTCACCGAGATCAACGAGCGGCTCGACAAGGTCGACAAGGACCTGCAGGCGATCGCCGACAAGGTGGTGTACGGCAAGTACGCCGATGCCCAAATGGACACCAACGTGTTTGCGAATCGGGTGCAAACGCAGGCCCGCCGGGCGGCCAACTTCGAGATCAGTGGGATCACACCACAGGACGGGACGCTGCACGACATCTTCGACACCACCCAAGATGCACTCGGGGATCTGGGCGCAACGCTGCTCGAGAAGGGCGTCGGCACCATCCCCGCGTTCGTCAGCCTCGACACCCACACCAACCCGGTGTCGGACACCGTCGCCCAGTGGGATCGAGTACTCGACCACGTCGAGGGATATCGCGCCCTCTACGCCCAGGGCCTGATGACCATGCTGTGGGCCGCCCAGTTCGACTCGAGCTACCACGGCGACTTCCAGGTCGACCTCGAGACAGCGGCCGAGTCGGCCAAGGAGGACATCGTCAAGTTCTACGACTACCTCGGCGCGCCGTATCCCCAGCAGCCCGGGGCGGATCCATGGATCCATGCCAACGGCCACGCCTGGGGGATGAGCAATGCGCATCGCGCGCCGTACCTCGACGAGTGGACGGCAAACCTCACGCACAAGGGTTCGACGCACGTCCTGAACACCATTGCCAACGGATACCGGCCCAACGGCCAGACCCTTCGCCAGACCATCGACGAACTCGGCATCAACTCCACGACGCGCTGGGCGGATCACCACTCGTGGGACCGCAAAGCGGCGGGATGCTTTATTGGATTCGCACGGCACTACGCCTTTAGCCCACGCACCACGATCGAAGGAAACGGGCTTCGCCACAGCGACGACGAGTACCTCAAGTCGGTGTGCACCCACCTCTCGCGCGACAGCTTCCAGCACCACATGGACAACGAGCAGCACCACATCCAGAACAATCCGACGCTGAGCTGGAACGGATTGCCGCTCAATGACACCACCGGCATGCCAGCACTGATGGACGGGGAGTCGATTCGGGCCATTCGCGACGGTGTCGCCGACCTGAGCATCGAGCGCGGCAACGGCGACGCCGTGGACCTCACGTTCAGTACCGGCGACTACACCGGGCTGCGCATCCTCGACATCGCCACCGGCGACGTGCTCGGTGCATACGACCTTGCCACCTTCGACGGCAACGTCGGTCAGTTGACGGCGGAGGAGGGCGCGTTCCAGTTGCAACTCGGAATGATCGTCGACGGTGACGTCGACCTGTTCGACGCCCGAGCCACCTCGACGGTCGCCGCGAACGCCGGCCATACCACCGTCGACCTCGCGATCACCGTCTGATCCAATCCCACCGGGGCGTGCGCGCCCCCTCTCATTACGTGCCCTCACCGCTCGTGCGGTGGGGGCACGTGCGCGTTCTGGGTCGCCATCGGCCCGTCGAAACCTCTGCGCAAGCTGTGGGGAAATCGGGTTTCCTTTAGGAAGACCATCAGTCTCGTTGAGGCATCGCGTCCGATTCTCGACTCATGACAACGACCACCCCACACGCGCGCCGCAATGTCGGACGCCTCGCCGCACTCGGCATCGCCGCAACACTCGCCATCGGAGCGTCACCGATCATGGCCGCAGCCTCCGAAGACGACGGCGCGACACCGACGGCAGCACACGATGGCACCCCGTACGCAGTCGACCTTGACGACCCAGCGGTCTACTCGACGCTCACACCACGCCAGCAAGCCGCGGTCGATGAGCTCGTCGCCAAGTTCGGCGCTGACACCGTTCGTAACGTCGCCCCAGTCGCGATCACAGATGCCGAACAAGCGCGGATCCCCGGCGTGTTCTCCTGGTTCGGCCAAGAGATCCTGTCCTGGGGCCTCGGTGTCGGCCTCGATGGCGGATTCGGCGCACTCGCCAATCTGCTGGGATTCGGCGGCAACGATTCAACGATGGACCGCCTCAACGATGCGCTCGACGAGATCAACGGCCAACTGGCGACGATTCGAGGCGACCTCGAGGCGATTGCCGACGAGGTGATCTGGAACACATTCCACAGCGCCCACATGCAGACCGAGGACGAAACCGGCGACATCTACGAGGCCGCACGCGACGTGGCCAACTTCGAGGTGTTGGGGATCACTCCAACGCAACAGGACGTGCACGACATCGCCTTCTTCACGAACGAGGCGCTGATCGGGCTGAACTCCACCCTGCTGAGCGACGGCGTCGGCACCATCCCGGCACTGGTCGCCCTCGAAACCCACACCACACCCGTGTCGGACACCGTCGACCAGTGGAAGCGCCTCCTCCAAGTTGTCGACGGCTACCGCAGCGCCTACGCCCAAGGCTTGATGACCATGATGTGGGCCGCACAATACGACGATGCGCACGGCAGCAACTGGCACGTCCGCGCCACGGGCCGGGCTCAGATGGCCACAGAGAAGATGGCGGAGATCTTCGACTACATCGGCGCCCCGTACCCGCAGCAGCCCGGCGCCGTCCCGTGGATTCACTCGAACGGCCACGACTGGGCGCTGACCAACGCCGACCGCCCCCTGTATCTCGACGAGATGGGCGACATGATGACCCATCGGTCGTCGAACGCGTCGGTGACGGCAATCACCGACCGATACCGCGCAGGTAGCGAAACGCTGCGCGAGATGTTCGTCAACCGTGACCTCAACCTCACCGCTCGGTGGGCCGATGGTCACCGCTACACCAACGACGGCACCTGTAAAGGCTCCAACAAGCGCCACTACCTGTACAACCCACTGATTGAGATCCGCGACGACCACGCCGACTTCGGCGAAGAGAAGTACGGAGAGATCTGCGCCGGCGCACATCCGCGAGACATCGAGGACAAGTGGCGCAAGCCGATGAAGGCCCAGCGAGGCGCAGAGATCGAGGCCAACCCGACCTGGATGACGGTCGACCTGCCGATCAATCCTGCTACCGGGATGCCGGCGCTGATGGACGACGAGTCGATTCGCGCAGCACGCGATGGCGTCGCCAACCTGTCGATCGAACGAGGTACTGGTGGCTTGATGACCATCGGCCTCGACACCGGCGACTACGACGCGATTCGCATCGCCGACCTGAACCACAGAGTCCGACTCCATCAGCCCGTTGCGGACCTCGACGGCGACGTCGGCGTGCTACCGAACCTGCCCGGGGGCGCCTTCATGGTCCAGCTGGGCTACTTCGTCGAGGGACAGGACGTGATGTGGGATGAACGAGCAAGGTCGACCATCGCCACGAACGCCGGCTACAACGCCGTCAACCTCACGATCAACGCCAACTGATCGAACTCCGCCCGGGACGGACCGTACGGTTCGAGCGCTCACCCCGGCTGCATCGTGCGGTCGGGGTGAGTCGCGTTCAGACAGCTGCCGGTTGTTGCTGTTCGCGGGAGATCCAGGCGTCGAGCTCGGGGCCCGACTCGAAGCTGGTGATCAGCGCGTACCGCGGGGCATCACTGTTGTGCACCACGACGTGCCACAGGCGCTGGGTGTCGACCACGAAACGGGCGCCTTTGTGGAGTGGCACGCGACGCTCGGTGGCCGGGTCCGGCAGGCCGTCGGCGTCATTGTCCATCAGCAACATGTAGCTGTCGGGGCTGTCGGTGAGCTCGATCCACGACCGAACGACCCAGCCCTCGTTGTCGGGGTTGAAGCGGTTGTTGTCGTCGCGGTGGATCGACCGGATCGCGGCCTCGCGATCCTGCGGCTCGAGCTTGATGATCCGTACCCGGCCGAAGTTGGCGCCGACGTCGTCGACGTACTCGCGGATCGTCGGGGCGATGTCAGCATTCGAGGTCCACAGCGCGTCTTTGTCGGTCTTGCCCTTGTCCCAGAAGCCGCGGCAGTCGAGTTCACCATCGGCGGAGGCGATCGGTGCGAAGTT
>JBCBSO010000151.1:0-8336 GCA_039819205.1 Actinomycetota bacterium | reverse complement strand
GGTCCTCGACACGCGCAACGCATCGATCGACAACCTGCTGTACATCAACCCCGACGAGCTCGTGTCGGAGGCCATCGCCAAGATGCGCACCAACGGGGTCAGCCAGCTCCCGGTGTGCAAGAACACTCCGCCGTTCGCGGCCGCCGAGGTGTCCGGCGCGGTCGACGAGCTGGAGCTGATGGAGGCCATCCACCGCGACCCCGGCGTGATGTCGACGCCGGTCGAGAAGGTGATGGGTCCGAAGCTGCCCACCATCGGGGTCGGTCAGAAGGTCGAGCTGGCGATTGAAATGCTCGAAACGGCACCGGCGCTGCTCGTGCTCAGCGGAGGCCGCCCGCTGAGCGTGCTCACCCGCACCGACGTGCTCGCCTACTTCGGCGCCGTCGCCGACGCTGCGGTCGGATCGACCAGCTGATGGGCGACCTCGACGACGACATCACACGCAGTCGCGGGTTCGCCACACGGGCGATCCACGACGGCCAAGCACCCGACCCAACCACCGGTGCCGTCGTCACCCCGATCTCGCTCTCGACCACGTTCGCCCAAGATGGTGTCGGCGAGCATCGCGGGTTCGAGTACTCGCGTTCGGGGAACCCGACCCGCACTGCGCTCGAAACACAGGTCGCCTCGCTCGAACAGGCACGCCACGGCTTGGCCTTCGCCAGTGGGCTGGCTGCCGAAGACACGATCATGCGGCTGCTGCGACCTGGCCAGCGCACCCTGTTGGGCAACGACGCGTACGGCGGCACGTTCCGCCTGATCGCCAACGTGTGGTCGCCGCTCGGGTATCCGTGGTCGGCGGTCGATCTCACCGATCTCGACACCCTGGCTGCCGACTGGCCCGACGATGTCGGCTTGGTGTGGCTGGAAACGCCAACCAACCCACTCCTCACCTGCTTCGACATCGAGGCGATCGCCGAGCTGGCCCACGCCCGCAGCGCCATCGTCGTGGTCGACAACACCTTCGCCACCCCGTATCTGCAGCAACCACTCACCCAGGGCGCCGACATCGTGGTGCACTCCGCCACCAAGTACCTGGGCGGCCACAGCGACGTGGTCGGCGGGTTCATCGCGGTCGACGACGACGCGCTCGAGGAGCGGCTGCGTTTCCACCAGAACGCCGCCGGAGCGGTCCCGGCGCCGTTCGATTGTTATCTCGTGCTACGCGGCGTGAAGACGCTGGCCGTGCGCATGGAGCGGCATTGCGAGAACGCTCGAGCGATCGTCGACCTGCTGGTCGGTCACCCAGCGGTCGACCGCGTGCTGTACCCACAGCTTCCTGATCATCCCGGCCACCACGCAGCGGCGAAACAAATGCGCGACTTCGGCGGCATGGTGTCGTTCACCGTGCGTGCGGGTCGCGACGCCGCGATGCGAGTCGCAGCAGCGACCGAGGTGTTCACCCTGGCCGAGTCGCTCGGCGCCGTCGAGAGCCTCATCGAGCATCCCGGTGCGATGACCCACGCATCGGCGTCGGGATCTCCGCTCGAGGTGCCCGACGACCTCATTCGTTTGTCGGTCGGCATCGAGGACGCCGCCGATCTCGTCACCGATCTCGGTGACGCACTCGATCGCGCCGCTCAATGAGCGACGTCGCCGACGAGTCCGTCGACACGACGGACGAGTCCGTGACCACCACGCCTCGCCCGCCCATCGTGGTCGCCGCCAATCGGCTGCCGGTAATGCGCACCGACGACGGGTGGTCGCCGAGTCCGGGCGGGCTCGTCCGCGCCTTGTATCCGCTGCTGCGGGCGACGGGCGGCAAGTGGATCGGCTGGACCGGCGATGCCGACGACGCCCCCGCCCCGTTTCACGTCGACGGCGTCGACCTCGTGCCGGTGCCGATCTCGGCCGACGAGGTCGAGCGGTACTACGAGGGATTTTCCAACGACGGACTGTGGCCGCTGTACCACGACGCCCTGCGCGAGTCGACGTACGACGTCGACCAGTGGGAGGCGTATCGCGCCGTCAACCAACGATTCGCCGATGTTCTGGCCGCCGAGAGCCCGCAGGGCTCACTCGTGTGGATTCACGACTATCAACTGCAGCTCGTGCCGGCGATGCTGCGCGCCCAACGGACCGACCTGCGGATCGGGTTCTTCCTGCACATCCCGTTCCCGCCGCACGAACTGTTCTCGCGCCTGCCATGGCGCACCGAGGTGATCGAAGGGCTGCTCGGCTGCGACCTCGTCGGATTCCAACGGCCGATGGGTGCGATGAACTTTGTCGCCAGCGCGCAGCAGCTCCTCGACGTCGACGCCGAGCGCAGCGACGACGAGCGCACCGCCACGATCGACTACGACGGACGCCAGATACAGGTTGGGCCGT
Source organism: Actinomycetota bacterium (assembly GCA_039819205.1). Lineage (GTDB taxonomy): Bacteria > Actinomycetota > Acidimicrobiia > Acidimicrobiales > Ilumatobacteraceae > JABSQH01. Next base: position 6,008 of record JBCBSO010000151.1, on the reverse strand, counting down.
TCCCCATATCGATCGACGTCGCCGAAGTCGAAGAGATGGCAGCTGGCCGCGCGACCCGGCAGCGGATGAGCCAGATCCGCGCCCGGCTCGGCGATCCCGAGGTGATTCTCCTCGGTGTCGATCGCCTCGACTACACCAAAGGCATCGGGCTCCGACTGCGGGCCTTCGGTCGCCTTCTCGAACAGGGCGTGCTCGATCCCGAGCGCCACGTGATGGTGCAGGTGGCCACTCCGACACGCGAGGCGATCGAGCACTACCAAGACGAACGCCACGAGATCGAACGACTCGTCGGCTCGATCAACGGTCGCTTCAGCCGGCTCGGGCTCCCGGTGGTGCACTACCTCTATCGAACGATCCCGTTCGAAGAGTTGATCGCGCTGTACCGCGCCGGCGACGTACTGCTGGTGACCCCATTCCGCGATGGCATGAACCTCGTCGCCAAGGAGTACGCGGCCGCACACATCGACGGCGACGGCGTGGAAGTGCTCTCGGAATTCGCGGGCGCCGCCGACGAGCTGACCGATGCGGTGCTCGTCAACCCGCACGACGAGCAGGCCCTCGAAGCAGCGATCGCCACCGCGGTCGAGATGCATCGTCACGAACGACGCGAACGCATGGCCGGACTGCGCGCCCAGATCAGCAAGTTCGACCTCCACGGTTGGGCCGACCGTTTCCTCGACGCCCTCGACGCAACCGTGTAGCGGTGGCGCACCGGGTCTAGAACAGCGCTCCTTGGCCGGCGGGCGGGACACGCCGGATGGCCGTCCATGGGATGTCGTGGTCCATGAACACCCAGGTGCGTCGGTGCACCGCTGACGGCCCATGGCCGCGCAACGCAGCCACGTGGGTGGGACAGGGGTAGCCCTTGTTCGTATCGAACGACCACGGCGGATAGTGCTCGGCCATCTGGCGCATTTCGCGATCGCGCACCACCTTGGCCAACACGCTGGCCGCGGCGACGCTGAGACACCGGCGGTCGGCCTTCACGGCCAGCTCGACGTGCTCGACCGAGGGACTGACGAAGTCCCAGCGACCGTCGGTGACCGCGGCATCGGGCTGCACGTCGAGCTGCTCGACCGCCCGCCGCGCCGCCAGCTTCTGGGCCGCCGACATGCCCATGGCATCGCACTCGTCTTGGCTGGCAGCGCCGACCGCCCACGACGTGCACCAGTCAGCGAGCTTGTCGAACAGCCGCTCGCGCTCAGCCTCGGTGAGCAGCTTGCTGTCGCGCACACCCTGGATACGCCGGTCGTCGGGGATGATCGCTGCGCCAACCATCAACGGGCCGGCCCACGCGCCACGGCCGACTTCGTCGATGCCGACGATGACGTCGTGACCCTGCTCGTGTAAAGCGCGCTCGATCGCCCGGGTGGGCGGGCGCGACTTCACCCCAGCCACGGACCACTCACGAAATGTCGCCGCCGTCAGGCACATCGCCGAGCTGCAACGAGCGGGCAGCGCGCGGGGCGCGCCACAGCGTTTCGCCCTTGACCTCAGTCGTCCGCCAATCGGGATCGGCCGCAGGCGCGGTGAGCTCGGTCGGCGCTCCGTGTTGCTCCCAAAGCACCGCCGGGTGCTCCCCATGCCAGCGCACCGCATACGACACCGCAGTGTCGGCCCCGATCGGCACCGTGTACACCTCGAAATTGGCGCCGCGCCATCCCGCTGGGATTCCCGCTGGTAACACGACACCGTCGGCGGCGAGAAACCGCTCGACGTCGCCGACGAACCGACCGGCTGAGGCGCCGCGTTGCACGGTGGCCAGCGAACCCAACCGGCGATCACCATCCGTTCGCCCATCGCGCCGGCGCCGCTTCAGCAGACGCCGCAGGTCACGCGCGGCCACACGATCGTCGCCCGCATTGGCCATGCGCACCAGTGCGCTCAGCGCGTCGTCGACCGCCGGATCATCGCGCCGGGCCACCTCGGCCACCGGCTCGACGATCTCCGGTGCCCAGGCATCGGCCGGCTCACCAAGACGCACGAGCTCGGCGATATCGAACAACGTATTGAGTGGATCGTCGAGCGCAGGTCCATCGAGCAGCAGATCGCAGCGGGCAGCCACCACCGCATCGACTAACGCAGGGTCGGGGAGCACGAGGCGGCTGGCCGATTCGGCGGTCTGGCGCCAACCGCGGGCGACGGCGAGTGGGTCTGGCAGTTCGCCTGGCACCACACGTCCAGCCGTGCCTGGGTCGTGGGCGATCGCTGCCCGTACGCGAGTGCGGTGAGCGACGGGGAGCACGATTGCGTCGGCCGGCAATTCGATGCCCTGCGGCGGAACCGAGCTCGGTGGCCGATCGGTGACGAACGGCGCGCCGAAGAGCGCCGCAGCGATCGGCAGCGGCGAGTCGTTCTCGATCTCGATGAGCGTGACCCCACCGTGGTCCGGCACCGACCACACACGCTGCACCGCATCGCCGTCGAGCACACGCATCCGCGTCTCCACCACCGGAGCGCCCTCCAGGCGGTGCTGCCGCACGGCGACCTCGTCGGCGGCAACATGCCATCGATCCTCGGCGGCCACCGCCCAGCCAACGTCGTGTTCAGCGGTGTGGACATGACCACGATCGGTCACCTCGGCGCGCCATCGTTGCCCGGTCACGCCCGTGGTGGTCACGGCGCCACCGTACCGGCGAGTGCGCTCGACCGACGGCCGCATCGGTGTGCCGGTGGTCTCCGCTCTAGCCTGCGGCCCGTGCAGCTTGCGGTGCTCGTCCCGGTGAAGCGGTTCACTGCGGCCAAGGGTCGGCTACGCGGTGTGGTTCCCGACGACGAGCGCGCCCGATTGGCGCGCTGGATGGCCGGCTTGGTGCTCGACGCGTGCGATGGCATCGAGCGCTTCGTGGCCTGTGACGACCCGATCGTCCGCGAGTGGGCTGAGTCGCACGGCGCGACGGTGGTGTGGGGCCCCGAGCTGGGCCTGAACCGAGCGGTCGACGACGGCGTTGCAGAGATCGCACGACGCGGGTTCGAACACGTCATCGTGTCGCACGCCGACCTGCCGCTGCCGACGGCACTCCCCTATGTGGCCCGCGCCGGCACGATCACGTTGGTGCCCGACCGCCGGCTCGACGGCACCAACGTGATGTCGTTTCCCGTCGCCCACCCGATCGCCGCGTCATACGGGGGCGGATCCTTCCGCCGACACCTCGCCAAGGCGCAGCGCGCCGGAATTGGTGTCGAGGTCCGCCGCGATCATTCACTGTCAATCGACCTCGACACGGTCGACGACCTCCGCCATCCACTCGTCGAAGGGGTACTGCCATCATGGCTGCAAACGAACCCGGCCAGCCGAGCGCGTTAGCCGCTCGACCGTTCGACGAGTACTCACGCAACCTGGCAACGCCCAGCTCAGCGTTAGCGATCGGCGCCCACCCCGACGACGTCGAATTCGGATGTGGCGGCACGCTGGCCAAGTGGGCGGCGGCCGGCTGTGTGGTCCATCACTTGGTGTGCACCGACGGGTCGAAGGGCACATGGGATCCGCACGCCGACGTGGCTGCGCTCGCAGCGACGCGCCAGGTCGAGCAGCGCGCCGCAGCGCGGGTCCTTGGGGGAACTCACGCAGGCGACGTGCGCTTCCTCGAGGTGGTCGATGGCGAGCTCGAGAACACGCGACCACTGCGCAGCGCGGTTGCCGCGGCGATCCGCGAGCTACAACCCGAGGTGGTGCTCGGACACGATCCGTGGAAGCGCTACCGGCTGCATCCGGATCATCGCAATGCCGGCTTCCTCACATGCGACGCAATCGTTGCCGCCCGTGACCCGCACTTCTTTCGCGAACACGACCTAGAACATCACCGGCCGCGTTCGCTGCTGCTGTGGGAGGCCGACGCTCCGGACCACGTAGAAGACGTGACCTCGGTGATCGACACCAAACTCGCTGCGCTCGCCGCGCACGAGTCGCAGTTCGAGTCCACAATGAAGTCGACCGACGCCGATCTGTCGGCGTTCAATCAGCGCATTCGCCAACGTCTGAGCGGTCTTGGCGAGCCGCACGGATACGCAGCTGCTGAAGTGTTCAAGCTCATTCCCGATCTCTAGGGCCCAACTCGGCCCCGGACGCGACGATGGGGAGCCGCTACGGCTCCCCATCGTTGCGCACACCGACGTCGCGCCGGCGTGCTGATTACTTCTTGGCAGCAGCCTTCTTCTTGGTGGCCTTCTTCTTGGTGGTGGCCTTCTTGGCAGTCGACTTCTTGGCAGTCGACTTCTTGGCGGTGCTCTTCTTGCGCGCCGTCGACTTCTTGGCAGCAGCCTTCTTCTTGGCTGGCGCCTTCTTCTTGGTGGCCTTCTTCTTGGTGGTGGCCTTCTTGGCAGTCGACTTCTTGGCGGTGCTCTTCTTGCGCGCCGTCGACTTCTTGGCAGCAGCCTTCTTCTTCGCTGGCGCCTTCTTCTTCGTTGTCTTCTTCGCGGCGGCCGTCTTCTTGGTGGTGGCCATCAGATCACTTCTTGCCCGGGTTGAGCGCCGACTTCAGCGTCGAGCTCGCCGAGAACTTCATCGCAGTCGATGCAGCGATCTTCACCGGAGCACCGGTCTGCGGGTTACGGCCGGTGCGGGCGCTGCGCTTCGTGGTGCTGAAGGTTCCAAAGCCGGGCCACGCCACTTTGTCGCCCTTCTTCGTTTCGGCGACGACGTGGTCGAAGAACGCACCGAGCGTGCGCTCGGCGTCCGCCTTCGAGACACCGGCGGCGTCCGCCACGGATGCGATCATTTCTGCCTTGGTTGCCATCGAGTCCTCTTTCGACTTGTTTCGATGTGGGAGTTCCACTGAAGCCGCCCGACTGCCTCGCCGAGCGACGACCGACATCGGTGTCGATCGGGCTCCATCTGAACGACCATCAACCATCTTGTTCAAGCACCCATCTCGTTGCATTTGCAATAACTACCGCGTCTGGCCCTTGCCGGTATTGGGTCCGCAAATCGGTGATCGATGGAAGGGCGTGCTAGTCGGCGCATCATCCACCATCGGTCGCGCGCGCTGCGCTACAACTGGGGCCGTTGGGTATCGAACCGATTCGCATGAATCTGCGACACGTCAGCTGAGGAAACGGTGACCGACCTACTTCCGCCCACTGACCGCTCCGCGACCGCCACGCCGACTCCGGCAACCCGGTCGGGACCTCCACCAACCGGGCAACGAACCCGGCTGGTGCTCGACACCTCGGTGTTGATCTCCGATCCGACCTGCATCGTCGCCTTCGGCGAGAGCGACGTCGTGATTCCACTCACCGTGGTGGAGGAACTCGACGGACTGAAGAGCCGACTCGACGACGTCGGCCGTTCGGCGCGCGCCGCGCTCCGGGCCCTCGAGGAGCTCCGCGTCCGCCACGGCGGCTCGCTCGCACATCCGGTACCGACCGATGCCGGCGGCACCTTGCAGATCGAGATCAACAACGTTCGCAAGCATCTGCTTGTCGAGCACGGGCTCGACCCGTCGGTGCCCGACAACCGAATCATCGGGGCGGCGATCGGCCAGTCCGAACTCGGCCCCACCACGATGGTCTCCAACGATGCGGCGTTGCGCATCAAGGCCGCCCACCTCGGCGTCGCCGCGGCCGAACACCAGCTCGCCCGACGCGACGACCAACGCCCCGCTGCGGGCTGGTCGACCATCGAGGCACCGCACGAACTCATCGACTGTCTCTACGCCGCCGGAGCGATCGCCATCGAAGCGTTGGCGGCCGACGCCGGTGTACCCGCATCGAGCTTCGAGCAAAACGAGTTCGCCGTGCTCCGTTGCGGCTCGCAATCGGCGCTGGTGCGCGTTGTCGGCGACGACTTCGTGCTGCTTCCGAGTGCCGTACCCGAGGCGTGGGGACTGCGTCCGCGCAGCAAGGAGCAGCGGTTCGCCCTCGAACTGCTCCTCGACCCGACGATCTCGGTCATCGCCCTCGATGGCCGCGCCGGCACCGGCAAGACGATCTTGGCAATCGCTGCCGGTCACGAGCAGGTCGTCGAACCGAACCGCTTCGAGCGACGGGCCGCGTACCGCCCGCTGGTA
>JBCBSO010000150.1:0-8341 GCA_039819205.1 Actinomycetota bacterium | reverse complement strand
GTGACTGCGTTCGACTCGAACCCGCCGATGCGCACCTCGACACGGTCGCCGGGTGCGACCTCGTAGCGATCGAGCTCCAGATAGGGACCGCTGATGTCACCTTGGGCGAGCACCGGCGATACCGCCAGGGAGGCGAGGCCGAAGAGCACACCCGCGGCCGCGGTGCGCCCCAGTCCGATCACGAGTGTTGTGGCTCCCGCTCGAAGCCGGTGGGCGGTTCGACCACCAGCACTTCGGGCTGGTTCCGGTTGCGATGTCGGCGAGTCGCTCGGACCGCGATCCACAGCAACAGCGCCAAGAGCATGAACAGCAAGAGGGCGACCGGCGGAGCGAACGCCGAAGCAGAGGATGTCGACGTCTCGCCTTCGACCCCTCCGCCCGACGAGATCGCTGTGAGCGCCACCTCGGCGGTCGACCATCCAAAGGCGGGCACGTCGTCGACAGCGACGCGGAAGTCGAGACCTTCTCCGGGCAACAGCTCCGGGATCTCGACCGGTGGGAGCTTCTTGCCGCCGAGCCCGAACAGTCCTGACACCGACACCTCGCTGGTGCCGGCGAGGCGCACGTTCCCGCGGTTCTCCACGCGATAGTTGACGGTCGCCGCTCCGCCGAGCGGATTGATCGACGGCTCGTAGCTGGTCTGCAGGTCGGTGACCGCCAAGTCGGCCGTAATCGGGCCGTTCACGCGTAGCAGCAGGCGCGTGCCGGTTCGTCGATCGAGGACCACGGTGTCGCCACCCTCGCCGGTTCCCTGCGCCTCGCTCGAGGCGATGATCGCTCCGGTGTGATCGCCTGGTCGGGCATCGTCGGGGACGTTGACGACGATCGGGATCGTGGCTTGGAGCCCGGCGTCGAGCGTGATTTCTTCGGTGTCCAGATCGACCCACGAACCGATCTGGGTGGGCTGCTCGTCGCCCGCGAGCAGTGCGAGGTTGCCCTCGGCGTCGTTGAAGGCGTCGGTGGAATAGATGCGGAACGTCAGTGGCACATTGCCGAGGTTGTACAGCGTGACCGCATCGTTGATCGTCGCTCCGGGGTCGGCGGTGTACGACAGCGTCGACCGGTTACCAGCCTCGGCCGGGTCGGCTGATCCAGCTGGACCAAGCGCCCAACTGTGAATCACCTCCACCTCGGGAGGAACATCAGCCGGCGCGTTCTCGAGCGGTGCGGCCGGTACCGGACTGGGCTGCTCGGTGTCGTCGGCGGGCGCCTGATCCTCCTGCGCAGAGGCTGCCGAAGCGCCGAACACGCTGACCAGCGCAGCGAGGAGGGTGGCCGTGAGGAGACGTTGCCGATGCGACATGGAGTGGGTGCTTTCGGTGGTGGATGAGCGAGTTGGGGAAACGCCACCGGCGGGGTGGGCCGACACCAGGGTCGACCCACCCCGCCGAGTGGTCAGGTGGTCAGTTGTGTGCGGTGTTCAGGTGTTGTGTTGTTCGTTGTTGTGTTGTTCGTTTTGGTGGCGACGATCAGACGAGCGACAGCGACAGCGTCGCCGTGTAGTCGTCGAACGGCGCATCTACCGGGATGAGCAGCGCGAGGCGGGCGTCGAGGGTGGTCACACCCAGGCCGCCGCCGAGCGGAGCAGAGCCGAGCGTGCGTCCGTCCTTGAGTCCGGGCGCATCCTCGTTGGCGGTGCCGCTGCCCGGCGTGGGCAGTCCCGTCACCGGGTCGACCTCGACGGTCGATCCGTCGACGCCGGTGCCCGGGAGCACGATCGCACCTGGCGCAGCGGTGTTGTCGTAGGTCGGCGTATCGATCCCGCTCACCAGCGGCGTCCACCCGAGGTGGTTGCCGTCGAAGCTGTTCGTCGGGTCGTTGGTGACGCCGGCGAAGTCTTCGAAGGTACCGGTGACGCTCCAACCGTCGTCGGTGTCGCGGGTGTCGAACACCGACACCTGGTTGAGCACGCCGTCGGCGGTGAAGAACTGACCGGCGAGCGGACCGTCGGCGACCGGCTCAGCGGTCCCCATGGCGATACCGCACTCGGTCGGGTACGTCGCCGGGTCCGGGCCGGGGTACGAGCCGAACTCCGGGTCGGCCTGGACGCCGGGCGTGCCGAGGTCGATGTCGGGTGACGTGCCTGGGCCTGCCGCTGCAGGAACGGCCGCGAGTCCTGCCGGGAACCCGGGGAAGAACTCGAAGCTGCCACGGGGGACCTCGAGGAACTCAGCGTTGACGCCGCACCGCTGGGTGAGGATCAACACACCCTCGGGACGGGTCACCGTGATCTCCTGCACGATCGTGCGCGCCGCCTGGACGACGATGTCGATCGTGAAGAATCCGGTCACCGAGCCACCGGGGGCGGTGAGGATCGAGATGCCGATCACGGCAGGACCGTTGAACGACCCCGGGATCTGCACGTCGAACACGATCACACCGTTGGCCAAGCCGTCCTTGTCGTTGGCGCCACCGTCGGTGGCCTCGACGAGGAACGTGAACGGCGAGTTGCTGGCGCTGGCCGCAACGGTGCCACCAACAGCGGTCTCGACGGTCAACTCGATGATCTCGTCGGGGTTGGCTTCGAACACGTCGCCGGGATCAACGGCTTCGCCGCCGACCGTGGCGTTCAGGTTCTCTGCGCCACCCGACACGGGCAGACCGATGACCGCGTTGCTGGGAACGCTCGATCCCAGCGGGCCGTTGGCCGTCACCGTGACCGAGTACGGCGTGCCGTCGGTTAGACCAGTGATGGTCGCCGGGCTACCCGCGACGTTCTCGACCACGTCCGGATCGCCGGATGGCGTCTCTGTTGCCGGGTCGAGTGGCGTCAGGGTGACGTCGTAGTCGGTGTAGGGAACCGCAATGGCCGGCTCGGTGAAGTCGACTGCCAACTCGCCGGGGCCACCCGCAACCACGCTGTTCAGCGTCGGTGCGATCAGATCGGCCTGTAGGGCCCAGGTGAAGTTGTTGGTGCCGCCGCCGACGTTGTCTTCGGTGACCGTGATGCCGACCGACCAGTAGCGCTCGTTGGGCAAGCCAGCGACGTCGTTGTCGAAGCAGGCGATACCGAGCTCGTAGTCGAGCGACCCCTGTCCGGCCACGGCTGCGCCAAGCGCAGCCCCGGTCGGGTTGTTGAAGTTGATCCCGGTGAAGTCCGACAGCACGATGTTGCCGTTCGGCGCCGCCGGGAGGCTGTTCGACGCGGGCGGCCCGGCAAACAGCGGGAACGCCGTGTCCGAGCCGTCATCGGGGAAGCCGGGGCCGAGGGTTGGATTGTCGAAGTCGAGCTGCGACGCGTCCCCGGTGGCGGGGAGGATGAAGCTCGATGCTCGCCAGTTCTCGTTGGCGGTACCGGGATTGCCGGTGGTGCCGTCGGCTGGGCAGATTTGGTTGCCGGCATCGACCAGTCCCAGGTCGAAGGTGGTGTCGCTGTTGCCGGCGACGACGCTGAGCGTGGCCGCACCTTGGGGCGGGGCATCGGCGGGTAGATCCGCCGAGGCGTGGCTCGACACCACTGCTGCCGATACGGCGACTGCGATGGCCGACGCCCCGGCGAGTGCGCGTGCGCGCGATGAATACGTGGTACGCAAGGGAGTTCCTTTCAGAGAATGTGGGGGGTCAGCTCGTGCGGAAGTCGCCGCGGAGCGAGTCGAGGGGAACCATGCAGTCCGAGCCGAGGCTCAAGAAGCCGTGCTGCTCGATGATCGAGTCGGCAGCGCAGATCTTCGACGCTTCGAAGGGACCGGTCTCGCTGACGAACATGTCGCGCAGGTTGTTGTCCACGATGAAGCTGCCCGGGTCGATCTTGTTGAACGGCACGATGTAGTACACGTCGCGGCCGTAGTTGCCGTCCGCGTAGTACGAGCCGTTCGGGCTGAGGGTCTCATCGCCGGCGAGGTCGCCGACGGTGCCGGAGCCGCCAGTTGCGTTGATCGGGAAGCCGAGCGAGTCGACCGAACCGATCCCGCCGTTCACGCTGTCGAGACGCGAGTCGGGCGAACCGACCTGCTCGTTGTAGCGAGCGATGAACTGGCTGGCCGAGAAGCCGATCACGAGCTGGGCATCCGCGCAGGACACCGCAGCGCCACCCGCGACGCCGTCACAGGCCGGATCGGAGATCGTCGCAAGCTGGTTGGCCTTCAGGATCAACTCAGGCGAGTTGTTTTCCTGCAGCCGGAAGCCGTCGGTGGGGTCCTGATCGACCAGACCCGGATCGCTGATGCTGTTGCACAGCGCGGTGCCGGGAGCGTCACCGAACGGCGGGTCGTCGGACAGTCCGAGGTCGCCCATCCAGGTGCCGTAGGTGCCCGAGCCGGTCTGGATGCCACAGGCGATGATCGGTGTGCCGTCGATCACCTGTGGGCCGGTGTCGTGCAGTGCGATGAGCTCTGCCGACGACAGGTTCGTCACGACGCCGCCGAGGCTGCTGCCCGACGGCTTGGCGAATGCGAACGACAGCGCGTCGCGACCGAACGGCAGCCACTGGAGCGGACCACTGTCGTTCTGACGTGAGCCGGGGCCCGACGACGAGCGGGAGAAGTCGACGAAGCCGGACGTGCCGAGTGCGGGGCCGCACGCGGTGGGCGCGCCGTCGAGCGGCCAGGTCTCGCCGGCGACGTTTGCCGCTGCCAGGATCCGCTGACCGTTACCCGAGCCATTCGGGCGCAGGATCTGCGGTGCCGAAGCGGCGGGCACGATGCACTGCGATCCGAACGCATCCCACGACACCACCTGGGTGTCGCTGTCGGTCTGCAGTTCGGGGAAGTTGACCCCGTTGCTGTAGCCGGCGAACGCGTTGGTGACGTCCTGGATGGTGTCGGATCCGTACCCATAGAAGGCGTTGGTGATCTGCTGCGGATCGGCACTTGCCGATCCGCCGATCAGTGCGATGGACGCGACGGTGCCGACAGCTGCAAGAGCTGCGGCGCCTTTCGCGAGGGTCTGCTTGTTCATTGCGGTGTGTGGTCCCTTCGGTGGCGGAGGTAGAGCGCCCCGGCGTTTCGCCGAGGCGAGGCGCACCTTGTCAAAGCGACCTGGCTATGGAATGACCTGAGGGTGAACAGGCGAAGATGTCAACAAGGGTTCACCCGCCGGTCAGCTAGCGATCAACCAATTGCGGCGTCGTAACGAGATGTGGCGTCAGCCGAAGCGGCCGTTCACGTAGTCGTCGGTCCGCGGGTCTTGTGGCGAGGAAAACATCGCAGCGGTTGCGCCGTGCTCGACGATCACCCCGGGCGTTCCGTGTTCGGCCAGAAAGAAGGCACACTGGTCGGACACTCGGGCGGCCTGTTGCATGTTGTGCGTGACGATCACGATGGTGACCTCCTCGACGAGCTCGACGATGGTCTGCTCAATGCGCCGCGTGGAGGTCGGATCGAGCGCCGAACACGGCTCGTCCATCAACAGCACCCGCGGCCGGATCGCCAGTGCCCGGGCAATACACAGCCGTTGTTGCTGGCCGCCCGACAAGCCCCCACCCGGCTGCCGGAGCCGGTCTTTCACCTCGTTCCAGAGGCCCGCCTTTGAGAGGCAGGACTCGACGATCTCATCTCGTTCGTCAACAGAGGCCTTGGTGCCCGTCAAGCGCAGACTGGCAATGGTGTTGTCGTAGATCGACATCGCTGGGAACGGGTTGGGCTTCTGGAAGACCATCCCGATCTCACGCCGAGCATCGGTCAGCTTGCGCGTCGGGTCGTACACGTCGTGGCCGTCCATCAACACTTGCCCACCCATGCTGGCGCTCGGGATCATCTCGTGCATTCGGTTGAGGATCCGCAGGAACGTCGACTTGCCGCAGCCGGACGGACCGATCAGCGCTGTCACATCGCCGGCGCGCATGTGTAACGAAACGCGATCGAGCACCTGGTGCGAGCCGAACCACGCGGAGATCGAACGAGCGTCGATCCCAGCTAGCCCACGCTCATGCGGATCGCCCGGCGCCGACCCGGTTTCGGGTAGCACCGCAGGTAGTTCTGTCGTCGACGCCCCTGCGGGCGGCACCGCAGTTGTTGGAGCCGCCCAGCTGTGTGCCCGCGGTGGCGGCGCCATCGGCGGTGCAGGTGCGGGCACCGCCGGCGCGAACGGCTCGCTGGCGGGCGGGGCCAAGTGTCCCTGAGCGGGTTGTTGATAGTGCACGACGAATCCAAGGCGAGCCCCATCGAGCAATGCGCGGAATCGTGCAACGTCACGTGGCTGTACCGCGACCCCAAAGTCGCCGACGTCGTTGGTGACGAGGAGTGTCCACGACTCTGCCTCGCCATGAATGACCAGGGTGAGATCTTCGAACGGCCACGACCACTCAAGCGTGCCGTCGCCCGCGAGGACGCGACGGTCAGAGACGCGCACATATGCCGCGTCGACGACGACGACCTGTGCGTCGACGCTCAGCGGGTTTCCCGACGAGAGCTGCACGATCGCTCCGTCCTCGAAGGCCGCAACTTCACGCTCGGCGGCGGCCACGGAGTGCGACGACCAGCTCACAGCAGGTTGGGGAGCACAAGTGCGACCTGCCCCGCGGTCGCCAAACCGACCAGCAGCAGCGGTGGTACGAATACGATCCAGGTCGGCGACCGCCCCCACCGAAACCACGACCAGACCATGGCGATGGCAAGCGCAGCGAGCGCCTGGATCCAGAGTGCCAGTGCCCAGAGCGTGTTGGTGTCTCCGGCCAGGAATCGCTCTGCGCCCGGCAAGGTCCCGGGAGCGAATGCCGGTGCTGCGCCGACGACTGCACCGCTCGACAACTCGGCGTCGACGCGCACCACGCCATCGGGAAGAAAGGCCCGACCATCGGCGGTCGCCAGAACCAGCCGCGCCGACTCCACCGACGGCGGCGACGGGATCGGATCTCCCTCCCGACGCACGCCGAGCGCCAAGTAGGTGAACGTGCCTTGGCCGGTCGTCACGGTGATCTCGTCGCCGGCTTCGAGCGAAGTGATCGCGGAGAACGGACCCCCGTATGCGGCTCGCCGGCCCATGATGATGCTCGTTCCGACCTGACCGGGCAGTTGCGTGTCGCGCCGCACGCCCGGCCCGCCGAACAACGCCCCCGATGTGGTGCCGTAGACGACGACCTCAGACACATCGATCGCCGGGATCTCGAGGAACGCGACTGGCGTGCCGATACCGATGGCGCGGCCCTCATTGTCGACCGGACCAATCGCCGCCGTGCCCGTTGCCAGGTCGGATCGGAAACGATCGAAGAGATCCTCTTGCGCGGATGCGTGTTGTAGCCGGCTGACGAGCACAAGGTGAACGACGAGCGACACGCTGAGCACCAACGCAACGACGAGCACACCGCGTACGAGTTGGAGCCGAGGACTGAGCGGAGGAACCGGCCCACTGACCGACGTGGCTCGCCGCCTGAACCATCGACGCGACGAGTCCTCGGCGTCGATGGTTGACCGGGCGAGCGCGATCGCCGTCATCTGGGACCGTCGGCGCCGATGACTTGGGGCTTACGGCCGAGCAGTATCGCCATCCGCCCACACACGAGCAGCAGCACCGCCCAGAACACGATCGCCCAACTCGACGAGCCCGTTGCGACGAGCGTTCCGCCGGGCGGCGGCGCTGGGCTGCCCGACTGGGCAGGTGGCGTCGGCGAGGCGATCGGCGGAACAACGACGTCACCGTTCGGCACCGTTGCCGAGGTCCCATCGGTCGTGGTGTCCGACGTGATGGTCGAGTCGGGCGAGGTCGAGTCGGGCGAGGTCGACTCGGTGGTCGACGTCGAATCCGGCGGTGCCGTGGTGGTCGTCGTTGTCGTGGTGGTCGTGGTGGTCGTCGTGTCGGGCGGCGTACTCAACTGCCACTGGAAGTTGTTGGGCCCTGCGCCGTCCTCGGCCGTGATCGTGATCGCCGTCGACCAGAACCGCACGTTCTGCACCGTGAAGTCGTTGTCCGGCTGTGTGCAAGCGACGCCGATCCAATACTCGCCGCTCCCGAACACGTCGTAACCGTTTCGTACGAAGTCGAACTCCAGATCGGTCAGACCTGCGAGCACGCCGGTGCCGATCGAGGGCAACTCGGTGATCACCGGGTCGGTGCCGCCACCTGCCACGAGCGGCAGTGTTGGGTCCTGGCCGATCGGTAGGCCGCTCCCGTCGAACGTGAGCGTCGCGGGATCCTGCGCGATCGGAGTGATGAAACTGCCCCAGCGATAGTCCTCTGTCGCGTCTCCCGGGCATGCCGGAGCGACATCGAAGCTCATCGTAAACACCGTCGAACTATCACCTTCGGTCGGTGCGACGATGATGCCTGCCTCGGCGGGCGTGCCAGCAGGCAGGGCGTGGGCCACCTGCACCACGAACCCAGATGCGGCGACGAGCGTCGCCGCCCACATCAGCAGCTGCGCGCGGCGGCGCCGGACACTGTTTCGTGACAGGAACTGGACGATCGG
>JBCBSO010000149.1:0-8350 GCA_039819205.1 Actinomycetota bacterium | reverse complement strand
CGAACCTGGGGAGCCCGACGAGCGGCAGCGTCTCGAAGACGCTGGCAAGGGCGAGGTGCAGATCATCCCGGTCGCCACGCTCGACGAAGCGTTGGCGGTGTTGGTCGAGCTCGGCGGCGACCCGGTCGTGCCGGTCGGCGCCCGCTGATCTGTCACGTCGCACGGCCGCACATGGATTGCCACGATCGTCTGGCGCTGGCTGCGTAGCGTGTTGTTATGGCCATGTCGTATTCGCGCCCCGATCCTGCCTCGCCCGCCGCGATCGCCGACGCGACCTTTGGCACTGGTCGTCGAGGATTCGATCAGGCCGAAGTGCGCGAGTTCTTGCGGATGGTGGCCGCCGAGCTCGGTCGGCTGCAAGAACGCGAGCGCTATCTCGAACGCGAGCTGCGACACGCTCAGAGCAATCCCGATGTCGAGCGGATGCAGCTCGACGACCAAACGCTCACCCGCTTGCTCGGCGAGGAGACCGTCCGCGTGCTCGGTGCAGCCCGCGAGAGCGCATCGGAGATCCGCACGAAGGCGGAGGCGAACGCCGCCCAGCTGCTGGGTGAAGCGGCCGACGAGGCGACCCGCGTACGCGAGGAAGCCGACTCCGAGGCGGCGCGGCGGCGCGCCGATGCTGCCTCCGACGCCGAGGCAGAGCTGTCGATGGCCAAGCAGCAGGGGCGGGAGATGGTCAACGAGGCCCGCGCCTATCGCGAGCGTGTGCTCAGTGAGCTCGCGCGACGCCGCGAGTTGGCGCGCGAGCAGATCGAGCAGTTGCTCCACGGACGCGACCGATTGATGCAGAGCTTCGAGCGGGCGCGTTTGGCCGCGGTCGACGTCGTCGCCGAGCTCGAGCCGTTGGGTCCGCCCGACGAGTACGTCGACCTCACGCCGACGACCGGGCCGGTGCCACTCACCGTGCCGGCTGGCAAGGTCGCGGCATCGCCAACCATCGACACGGAGCCGGCCGCGGATCAGTCCGACGGGGCCCACGATGTTGATGTTGATGGTGATGGTGATGACGACCACACCGAGCGAGACACGGCAGCTGACGACACTGTCGATTCCGCCGACCAAGCCGACGACGTCGATGTGGACGACGTCGGCGGCGACCATGAGCCCGTCGACGACGCGGCGGCCGACGACGAGTCGTCCGGCGCCGACGCCGGTGGTCAGCTCGACGAGGAACCGGTGGTCGACGAACCCGTTGTCGATGGCCTGCCGAGCGCCGCCGCGAAGGCGGTCGCCGATGGATCCGACGCCGACGATGATGCAGCAGGCGACGATGTGGTCGTCGACCTGTTCGCCCGCCTACGCGCCGAGACAACCGACGACGAGGCGATCACCGACCACGCCGTCACCGACGACGACGATGCGGTCGCCGACGAGACGAGTGTCCACGCGAACGAAGACGAGGTTGCGACCGCCGACCAGGCGCCGGTCTCTTCGGACGCAGATGAATCCGATCGAGAAGACGGCGACCAGGGAGCGTCCGACCCCGCAGAACACGAGCCGTTCGCGCTGCGCGATGCTGCGCTCACCCCGCTGATCGTCGCCGCCGGACGCACGCTCAAACGAGCGCTGGCCGACGAGCAGAACGAGGTGCTCGACACCCTCCGGCGCGCCAAGTCGACCGCATCCATCGACGACGTGATTCCTGCACCCGATGCGCTCGGCGCAGTGCTCGACGACGAACTGCGATCGGCCGCATCAGCTGGTGCCGTAGCGGTTGGCGCAGACGAGATCGACAGCGAGGTCGCCGTTGCCGCTGGCGGCGAGCTGCTACAGACGGCGATCATCGCGCCGCTGCGCGAGCGCATCGCCCGCGCAGCTGCCGACGCCGACGACGACGCCCGTGCGCTGACCACCGCCGTGCGCGCCGTGTATCGCGAGTGGAAGACACAGCACATCGACGATCACCTCGACGACGTGCTGCGCACGGCCTACGGCTACGGCATCGCCGAGGCGCTCCCTGCGGGCACCACCGTCGCGTGGACGGTCGAGCCGGGCTACCCGACCCCCGACGACGACAGTGAGCTGGCGGACAGCTTCACCCTCGGCGAGGAGTTCCCGACCGGCGATCTCGTCGCGCCCGGACACCTCGGTTGCCGATGCCTGTTGCTACCGACTGACGGATAACGTCAAGCGCCAATGGCGCGAACCACGGACCTCCCGGTCGATCGCCCACGCCGTCGATTCAGTGCCCGCGGCGCGCTCATCGCTGTCGGCGCGCTGTTCCTGTTCGTCGTCGTGTTCGGGCGGGCGATTGCCCGGTTCTACATCGACCTCCTCTGGCACCAGGCGCTTGGGCGCAGCGACGTCTTCTGGGGAGTCATCACTGCCCAGGTCACGCTGTTCGCCGCGTTCTTCGGCTTATTCGTGCTGATCGCCGGATTCAACCTGTTCATCGCCGATCGGGCGGCGCCCAGCTCGTTCCCGGCCAACGTGCATCCCTACGTCGAGCGGTTCCACGAGCTGTTCGGCAAACGGCTACGCCTGCTGCGCTACGGCATCGCAGCGCTCTTCGCCGTGTTGCTCGCTCTGCCGGCGATCTCGCAGTGGCAGAGCTGGTTGCTGTTCCGCAACGCCCAGGAATTCGGGATCTCCGACGACCAGTTCGGCGCCGACGTCGGCTTCTACGTGTTCCAGCTGCCGTTCCTGTCGTTCCTGCTCAACTGGTTGTTCGCCGCAGTCATCGTGGTGTTGTTGCTCACCGCTGCGGCACATGTGCTCAACGGCGGCGTCGTCTTCGTGTCGCCCGTGCCGGCCGTGCGCCAAGCAACGAAGGCGCACATCGCCATCCTCCTCGCCGTGCTGGCAGTGCTCAAGGCGGGCGACTACTGGCTCGACCGCTACGACCTCACAAACTCCAACCGCGGGATCGTGCAGGGTGCCACCTACTCGGTGGTCAACGCGCAGTTGCCGGCGTTGATGCTGTTGATCCTGATCGCCCTGCTCACCGCAGGTCTCTATCTCTCGGTGGTGCGCACCGGCTCGTTCCGGCTGCCGCTGGTGGCCAGCGCACTCTGGCTGGTGGTGGCCATCGTCGGTGGCGTCATCTACCCGGCCGTGGTGCAGTCGCTCGTCGTCAATCCGAACCAGCAGGTGCGCGAGGAGCCGTTCATCGAGCGCAACGTGATCGCCACCCGCCAGGCGCTCGGGCTGACCGACGTCGAGGTCCGCTCAATCGACTTCCAGCCGATCACCGCCACCGATGTCGAAGCCGACCTCCAGCCGCTCGAGAACGTTCGGCTGCTCAACCCGACCGAGATGCGCGAACGGTTCCTCGTCGACCGCGGTCGCGACGCCGGTTTGACCATCGAAGACCTCGACGTCGATCGGTATGTGCTCGACGACGAGCGTCAACAGGTGTTGATCGCTGCACGTGAACTCGACCTCGACGGCGTCACCAACCGCAGTTGGCAGGGCATCCATCTGATCAACACCCGTGGTTGTGGCCTCGTAATGGCGCCGTCGGGCAAGGTGCTCGAGAACCAACGACCGGACTATCGCACGGTCGATCTCGAGCGGCCCGAGTTGTACTTCAGCCCGACGCTCGGCGGCTATGCCATCGCCAACAGCGAGTCGAGCGAGCGAGTCTGCGACGAGCCGCACCAGTACGAAGGCGACAGCGGCGTGCAGATGAGCTCGTTCGTACGGCGGGCCGCATTCGCGTTGGCATTCCTCGACTACAACGTGCTCGCCTCGGGAGCGATCACCGAAGACAGCCAGATGTTGTGGGTGCGGGGCATCAACGACCGTCTCAACAAGCTGGCCCCATTCCTTTCCTACGACGCCGATCCGTATCCCGTGGCAATCGACGGCCAGGCGGTGTGGGTGGTCGATGCCTACACCACCACCAGCCGCTATCCGTATGGGCAACGCATCGGCGACGTTCAGCGGTCGCCCTTCTCAGGCCTCTCTGACGACGACAACTACGTCCGTAACAGCGTGAAGGCCGTGGTCGATGCGTACACCGGCGACGTGACCTTCTACGTCGTCGACGATGAAGATCCGGTACTGGCCGCGTGGCGTGGAGCGTTCCCCGATCTGTTCACGCCGCTCTCGGAGATGCCCGAGGAGTTGCGCGAGCACCTGCGGTATCCCGAGGACCTGTTCCGTATCCAGACCGACGTGTACTCCAAGTACCGCCTTGCGCCGGAGCTGTTCTTCCAACGCGACGGCAATGCGTGGTCGGTGGCCCAAGCGCCGGGCAATCAGCCGACCCAGGCCAACCCGATCGCCGCCACGGCGGCGCCGGTCGCCGACGGCGCGAGCACGGCCGCCGAGAACACGTTCGCCACCGAGTCGGATGTCGCTCGGTTTGTCCCGTACTACACGATGTTCGACACCGCCGGCGCGGCGCTCGACGATGCGGCGCAAGCGGTGGCCGACGAATTCGTGATCTTCCGGCCGTTCGTGCCGTTCTCCACCGGCGACCAACGGACCGAGCTGCGGGCGTACATGACTGCGTCGAGCGACCCCGACACGTATGGCCAGCTGATCACCTACCTCGTCGAGGCGAACAACGGTGAGTTGCCCGACGGGCCGTTGCGCGTGGCCAGCAACGCCGAGTCGACGCCGGAGATCTCACAGCGCATCACGCTGGACAACGTCGGCGACGGTGGCACCCAGGTGCGGTTCGGCACGATGCAGGTGGTTCCCGTGTCGGGCGGGTTGATCTACGTGCGCCCGTACTACGTGTCGGTACCGCAAAACTCCGCCGATGTCAGCGAGGTCACCGAATTCCGCGAGGTCATCGTGACGTACGACGACCAGTCGGTGATCCGCCCGACGATCGGCGAGGCCCTCGAGGAGCTCTTCCCGGGATTCGATGGTGACCTGGGTGAGGTCGTCGACGAACCGACCGAGCCGACCGACGACGACCCCGACATCACCGATCCGAACGCCACGACCGATCCCGACACCACCACCGATCCCGACGACGCCACCGACACGACCACCCCGTCGGTGCCGGCCGGATCGGACGATCCGTTCGATCAACTCGCCCGAGCCGATCAGCTCTTCATCGAGGCCGACGAGGCCCTCGCCGATCAGGATCTTGGGCGGTATCAGGAGCTGATCGACGAGGCCCGCCAGCTCATCCGCCAAGCGGTACTGACGCTCGAGAGCGGCTGATGTAACGGTGGTGTCTGACACCGTGTTACACCCTGCGTGTAACACGCTGACCCTCTAGACACCACCGTTACATCGTCATCCGCGACGCGCGGGCGCGGTCGGCGGCTGAACCGACGGCGGCGGCTCACACGGTCGCGATCACCGACACCTCCTGGCCTGGGTCGAGCGACGCGCTCACCGTGCCGAGTCCGCCAAAGGACCCGGCCCAGCGGGCCGGGAGGCCATGAGCGGTTCGTGCGAGCAGTGCAACACCGGTCGGTGGGATCTCGTCAGGATCGTCGGTGAGCACCAGCGTGTCGGTGTAGTCGTCGCCAACGTACGTCGCAGCGTTGGTGATCGTGCGGTCGAACGCGCCGTCGACGTACACCTCCACGGTGCCCTTGCCGATGGTCTCCACTGAGAATACGGCGGGCCGTGGCTCGAAGTGGGCGGTGACCTCGCTGCTGATGCCCGGGGTCGTGCGCACAACACCGTTGCTGACGAACTCGCCGGTCCACTCCTTGGCGCGGTGGCTGGTGTCGCTGACGGCCACGATCGCCGTGCCCCAATCGGGCACGTCAGCGAGATCGATCAGCAGCGGGATCTCCTCGCGGAACGTCGTGATCGTCGTCGACGTAGTGATCTCCTCGACGAACTCGCCGTGCTCGAACACCTGGACAGTACGTTCTTCAGTGCCGCCGATTGTCAACGGCGCGCCGACGGCGAACTCGGCGGTCAGCGCGATCGACGTGCCGGCGTAGATGGTGCGCGTCGTCGTGTCGTGCTCGACGACGTCGCCGCGCCAACTTCGGAAGCCCTCGGTCTCGCCGGTCGGTCGAGCGACGAGCGACAGTCCGCTCGTCGGAACGTCCTCGGAGCGTGCGGTGAGCGTGGCCTCGGTGCGCCCGTACGGTGCGACGTAGGTACCGGTTCCGTCGATCGTGTCGATGACCGCCCCGTCGAGGTAGACGTCGATGACGCCCGCGCCGGACGTCGCGAGGTCGAACTCGGCGGGCATCTGGCCGAACGACGCGGTGACGTCGACGATGGCGCCTTCACCGACCGTCTGGACGAACGTCTCGCGTCCACCGACGATGTCGCCGCCCCAGCGAGTCAGCGTCGCGTCGGCAACGGTGGAGGCACCCACGAAGGTGTAGCCCTGGTCGGAGATGTCGTCGGGGTCGATCGTGAACGTGACGTCGGGCCGGAACAGCGACGCCGCATACGTGCCGCCGTTCGACACCTGCTGATCCAGTTGCCCGTCGTGGTAGATGTCGACGGTTCCCGGCCCGGCGACGCGCACCTCGAACGTGGCCGGCTGCTGGTCGAGGCCGAACACGGCTTCGAACTCGTTGGCGCCAGGGTCAAGCGGGACGATCGCCGTCTCGTTGCCGTCGTGTTCACCGCGCCATTCGACGAGGGGACCCTCGGCGCCTGTCGCGACGAGCGCCCACCCGTAGCCCGGCACCGCAGTGGGGTCGGTCGTGACCATGATCTCACCCTCGTGGATGACCGCCGACCCGTTCCGTTCGCCGTTCGCCTCCCAGACGACATGACCGTTGTGGAACAGCTCGACCGTGCCGTACCCGTCGACCGACACGTCGACCCGCGGCGAGTCGTCGAACACCGCCCAGATCAGCGAGCCCGGGTAGAACGGCATCGTCGCGGTGTCGCGGCCGGTGTAGTGGTACAGCCACCCTTGGAACTCGTGCTCGCTCTCCAGCGCGGTGAGCACGAGGCCGTCTCTGGCGTTCATCAACGGCTCGTCGGAGAACGTGATCGTGTCGACGCCGGTCGGCACGTCGATCGTTCCGTTCTCGGCGGTGGCGACGCCGAGCGGTTGGCCGTCGTAGGTCGCCAACACGTGTCCGTCGCCGAAGACGTCGACGGTGACCGGTGAGGTCTCGACTGCCTCGGTCACGGTGGCGAACACCTGGCTGAACGCGCCCTTCGCCAGCGCCAGCGTGACGGTGTCCGAGCCGTAGTGCAGGCCGCTGAACGCGACGTCTCCGTCGCCACGGGCCACGATGGTCCACCCTTCCGGGCGTACCTCGGCCGGGTCGACCGTAAGGGTCACCTCGTCGACGTAGCCGGGCTCGTACACCGACGGTTCGTCGACCGTGTCGACCAACTCGCCGTCGCGATACACGTCGAACGTCGCTCCGGCCATCGACCATGCGTTGGTCGGCGCCTTCGGGAGGCCGGCGATGTTCGTCGGCGCTTGGGATCGCTCGTTCACGACGACCCGAGTCCCGTGCGGGATCACATCGGGGGAGGCGAGCCTCCATGTCGGATCCTTGGTGTCGTACTGCGTGAACAAGATGTCGGGCACCAGCGCGGCCTCGCCGAGCCGGTACGAGTTGGTGAACTCGTCGTTCGGGCTCGTCAACGTCCACGACGTCTGCCACGGCTTGGCGATGATCAGGTTCTGCTGCTCCTGGATGCGCTCACTGCCCGGCGCCGTCGGTTTCGTGAACGCCGTCCAGTGGCCCGGTTGGACCGATGTTCGGCCGTAACCGATGGCCGGAACGTCGTGCTTGTAGTACGCGGTCACGTTGACGTCGGGATCGCTCAGGTCGATCACATCGGGCAGCGCAACGCCGGCCTTGGCGAGCTGGGCGTGGTAGCTCTCTGGATTCGACAGGTTGCGCGTTCCGTAGATCTCGGTGAACGTGTCACTCAGGTGCGCGAAGTGCGCCCGCGACATGTCCAATGCCGGAAATGGCAGCGCGTCGGCGTCAGCTTGATCGCGCGGCAGAATGAGATCACCGATCGTGACGATCTCGTCGTTGGTGAGCGGCGTCCCGAGGTCGGCGTAGAGCTGCTCGATCAGCTGGCGGTGGTCGGTCACGGCCGTGTCGAGCTTGGTGCGGCTCGACGTGTAGTCCTCATACCGCTCGGCCGTGCCCATGCGAATGCCGTACGCATCGAAGATCAATTCCGCGGCGCGGTTGAGCTGCAGGTCCCAGAACACGGCGTACTCGTGCAGGATCCGATACGTCTCGCGGTCATCGACGGTCGGGTCGCTGGCGTAGGCCCGGGCGAAGTCGCGCAACAGGTTGTAGCTCGCGCTGTAGCCCCCGATCACCTTGCTGTGCAGCTGGTCGCGGACCTCCGGCACGGTCTTCAGCACATCGTTGGCATAGTTCTGCACGGCCGTCGGATTCGGTGTCTGTCCCTCGGCGTACTGCGCCATGAAGTCTTGGTACTGGCGGTACCAGTAGTCGATCTGGGCCACGTCGGA
>JBCBSO010000148.1:0-8388 GCA_039819205.1 Actinomycetota bacterium | reverse complement strand
CGCCGTCGGCCCCGTCAGCGGCGGTCGCTCCACGCACCGGCGGTGGCGATGGCGGTGCTGGCGAAGGTGGCGGTGGCGGAGCTGGCGACGTCGGCATCGTCCCGGTGGTGCCAGGCCGCCTGTTGGAGACCCGCGCCGGTGAGCCGACCGTCGACGTCACCGCATATGCGCCAGCCGGTTCGATCGTCACCCCGATCACCCCCGCTCGCCTCATCGAGACCCGTTCGGGCCGACCGACCGTCGATACCCAACAAGCGGGCATCGGCCGCCGCGCGGCGCGTCAAGTCACCGAGGTCCAAATAACCGGACGGGCCGGCATCCCCAACGGCGCCGCCGCAGGGGTGTTCAACATCACGGCCGTGAACCCCGCACTCCAGGGGTTCATCACGGCTTATGCGTGCGACGCTCCCGGTGGGCGACCCGCCGCGTCGACCGTCAACTATCAACCCGGCCAAACCGTGGCCAACGGCGCCACCCTCGCCCTCTCCGCAACGGGCACGATCTGCATCTACACCCACCGGGCGATGGACCTGGTCGTCGACGTCACCGCCTGGATTCCAGCCTCCCCGGCCATCACCACCATCACCCCGGCGCGGCTGGTGGAGACCCGACCAGGTGAACCGGCCGTCGACGACCAACAGGCGGGCATCGGCCGCCGCGCCGCCCGCCAGGTCACCGAAGTGCAGGTCGTCGGTCGCGCCGGTGTCCCGAGCGGAGCCACCGCTGGCATCTTCAACATCACCGCCATCAACCCCGCTCTCCAGGGGTTCATCACGGCCTACCCCTGCGATGCGCCCGAACGTCCCGCCGCCTCCATGGTCAACTACCGGCCTGGCCAAACCGTGGCCAACAACGGCACCATCGCACTCTCTGCGGCGGGCACGATCTGCATCTACACACACCGCGCGATGGACCTCATCGTCGACATCACCGGCCACGCCCGGTAGCCCAACGTACCGCTCGGCGCGGGATTGCACTCCCGACGTCCTGCGTACCGATTTGCGTCAGCGATTATCGGCCGCGCACCGATACGTGGTTACACAAACCGGCGGCGAGCAGCGCGGCGGTCAGGGCGTGCAGTACGCAGGCGGCGCGGATTGAGTAGCGGGTACTCATGACGGTCGGCGTCGAGGCCCTGAGGATGGAACCCGACTGAGCGGCGATCGGTCGCACGGCGGTACCTACCCAAGGGGAGAATGATGATCAAGCAGCGTCGAACACTGGCGGCCGCATGCGCCGCAGCACTCGTCTTCACGATGGCAGCGTGCAGCGACGACGACGACGGTGATAGCGGATCCGCGTCGACGGAAGCGGCGGCCGATGACAGTGGCGACGACAGCGGCGATTCCGGCGACTCGGGCGATGCCAGCGACTCGGGCGACTCGGGCGGCGACAGCGCTGGCGGTTCCGATCCGGCCATCGAGGAGTTCTGCGATCTCGTCGATGAGCTGGCGGAGGAGGCACAGGCGATCATCGACGATCCGGTGAACGCCGATGCCGCCAGAGTTGCTGAGCTCACCACGGAGCTCACCACCCAGGCACCGGAGCTGGCGGCCGCGGTGACCCCGGAGAACTCCGAGCGTCTCCAAGAGTGCACCGACGTGCTCAATAGCGTCGGAACCTGACCGGGCGTTGTAACGGTGGTGTCTGACACCGCGGAACGGCCGGGCCCGTTGCGCGGTGTGGCACCACCGTTACAACCGCAACGGCGCGAAGTGGCGCGTAAGGGATCGGTCGGCTGTCCGTCAGGACGGGTGACGCTCGGAGGGGCCGGGCGCACGCAGAACGGGGCAACCGATGGATTCCACGAACGCTTCCACCACCTACTCCTTCGACAACGTCGACCAGGCGCCCATTCGGGACGGCCGCCGACGGCGCCATCGGCGCGCCCGGGCGCACCTCCTCTCACTCACGGCGCTGGGCTTTGTGGCCAGCGTGTTCGTCGTTGTCGCGCCAACCGCCGGCGCGCCTGCGCACGCTGCGCCCGGCGTGCATGCCGGCGGCGACTGGGTCGACTTGGCCACCGGCATGAACCACACCTGTGCGCGCAGCGCCGACAGCGAGATTCGCTGCTGGGGCTCGAACCAATACGGCCAGCTGCGGCGGGGCGACACCACCGACATCGGCGACAACGCCGGCGAGATGGGCGACAACCTCATGCCGGTGGCGATCGGCGGTGGGGTGACCGAGCTCGCGGCCGGCTTCGATCACACGTGCGCCCTGAGGGGCAGCTACGTCACCTGCTGGGGACGCAACGACCAGGGCCAGCTCGGACACGGCAACACCAACGACTTCGGTGACAACGCGGGCGAGGTCGGCCCGATCGTTCCGGCGGTGTTGCTCGGGACGGGCCGGACGGCGACCGCGCTGGCCGCCGGTGGAAAGCACACGTGTGCGCTGCTCGATGACGGCACCGTCAAGTGCTGGGGAATGAATGGGTCGGGTCAACTGGGTCAAGGCGACAAGAACCACCGCGGTGACGGCCCCGGCGAAATGGGCGACGCACTGCCGCCAATCGATCTCGGCACCGGGCGCACGGCGGTCGGCATCACCGCCGCGTTCGCCCACACCTGCGCGCTGCTCGACGACGGCTCGGTGAAGTGCTGGGGCGCCAACTTCGGCGGGCAACTCGGACAGGGCGACACGTTCGATCGTGGCGGCTTCGCCGGGCAGATGGGCGACTTTCTTCCCGCGATCGATCTCGGCACCGGGCGGACGGCCGTGTCGATCTCCGCCGGATCGGCCCACACCTGCGCCCTCCTCGACGACGCCAGCGTGAAGTGCTGGGGTGCAAGCTCCAATGGGCAGCTCGGCTACGGCGACACGATGTGGCGCGGCGACGGACCCGGCGAGATGGGCGACAACCTGCCGACCGTCGACCTCGGCACGGGACGCACCGCCGTCACCATCGAGGTCGGCGGTGCCCACTCGTGCGCCCGCCTCGACGACCAGTCGTTCAAGTGCTGGGGGTACAACGGCAACGGTCAACTGCTGACCGAGGACGTCTTCGACCGTGGCGACGGCGCCGGAGAGATGGGCGACAACCTGTCGCCGCTCACGTTCGGCCCCGACCGATTCGTCACCGCTACGAGCGCGGGTCTGGGGCACGTCTGCGTTGTCCTCGACGACAACTCGGTGCGCTGCTGGGGCAACAACTTCGACGGCGCGCTCGGCATCGGCAACGCCACGAACTACGGCCTCTTGCCCGGCGAGAACGGGCAGAACCTGCCCCCGACCGACCTCGGCACCGCGTTCTTCGTCGACCCGGCAGGCGTCGAGTCGTTCCTCCCCGCCCGCCTCGTGGAGACCCGCGCCGGCGAGCCGACCGTCGACGGCCTGCAGCAAGGTATCGGTCGGCGCAGCGCCGGCCAGGTCACCGAGGTGCAGGTGACGGGCCGTGCCGGTATCGACGGCGAGGTCGAGGCGGCGATCGTCAACCTCGGCATCGTCAATCCAGAACAGGACGGGTTCGCCGTCGGCTACCCGTGCGACGAGCCGCAGCCGGCGGCGTCGACGATCAACTATCGCGCTGGCGAGACGATCGCCAACGCGGCGACCATCAAACTGTCGGCCACCGGCACCATCTGCGTGTACACGCAGCGGGCGACCGACCTGATCTTCGACGTCACCAGCGTGATCCCGTTCGGCTCGACCGTCGATGCGATCAGCCCGGCGCGGTTCTACGAGTCGCGCGCAGGGTTCTCGACCACAGACGGCGCCCAGCAAGGGCAGGGTCGCCGCCTGGCCGGGCAGACCACCCAGGTCGTCATCGGGGGACGCAACGGCGTGCCGGCCGACGCCGAGGCGGCGACCGTGAACATCGCCGCGATCACGCCCGACGACAACGGCTACATCGCGGCGTGGGCCTGCGGCCAGCCGCAACCGACGGCATCGATGATCAACTACTCGGCTGGCACAACGATCGCCGGCGGCGCCACGATCAGCCTCGGCGATGGTGGCGCGATCTGCGTGTACACGCACCGGGCGATGGATCTCGTGGTCGACGTCACCGCCTACACGGGACCCGGGGCGATCATCGATCCGATGCAACCGGCCCGGCTGGTGGAAACCCGGATCGACGGGCAGACCACGGTCGACGGGTTCCAGCAGGGCATCGGCAAGCGGGCCGCTGGCCAGGTCACCGAAGTGCAGGTGGTCGATCGGATCGGCGTGAGCCCCGTGGCCACGGCCGGCATCTTCAACGTTGCGGTGGTCGACCCCGACGCCAACGGGTACGCCGCCATCTTCCCGTGCGACGAGGAGCTGCCGGGATCGTCGGCGATCAATTTCCGCGAGGGACAGACGATTGCCAACAACGCAACGATCAAGCTCTCGGCCGAAGGCACGATCTGCGTGTACACCCACCGCACCACCCACTTGATCGTCGACCTCACCGCCACCATCCGCTGACCCGTGACAGTTGGGGTCAGACCCCAACTGTCACACCCATGGTGGTGCGAGTCGGCACGCGTCGGTTGTGACAGTTGGGGTCTGACCCCATCTGTCACACCGGACGGCGCAGAATCTGTAAGGACTCGGGTGGTGATCCGTCAGGACGGGTGACGCTCGGAGGGGCCGGGCGCACACGAACGGAGCTACCGATGGATTCCACGAACGCTTCCACCGCCACCTCTCGCACCGCGACGCACGTCGCCGACGCAGCGCCCACCGGGGACGGGCGCAAACACCGGCACCGGCGCACCGGTGCGTACCTCCTAGCGCTGGCGTTGATGGCCAGCGTCATGACGCTCATGACGCCGAGCGGTGCCTCGCCAGCGCAGGCCGCGCCGGGCGTGTCAGCCGGCGGCGACTGGATCGACGTGGCCATGGGCGTACAACACACGTGTGCGCGCAGCGCCAAGGGCGAGGTGCGCTGCTGGGGCGCCAACCTCAGCGGCCAACTCGGCATCGGCAACACGAACGACATCGGCGACAACGGGGGCGAGATGGGCAACAACCTCGATCCGGTCGATCTCGGCACCGACCGCACCGCAGCGGCCGTTGCGGCGGGCTTCAGTCACAGCTGCGCGCTTCTCGACGACGCCAGCGTGAAGTGCTGGGGCGACAACAGCCTCGGGCAACTCGGCGTGGGCAACACGTTCCACCTCGGCGACAACGCCGGCGAGATGGGCGACAACCTGCCGACCGTCGATCTCGGAACCGGCCGGACGGCTACGGCGATCACTGCCGGCTTTGGCCACACGTGTGCCCTCCTCGACGACGGCACCGTCAAATGCTGGGGCCTCAACACTCTGGGCCAACTCGGCCAGGGCGACCTGATCGCACGCGGCGACAACGCGGGCGAGATGGGCGACAACCTGGCGCCGATCGATCTCGGAACCGGCCGAACTGCCGTCGGCATCAGCACGTCGTTCATCCACACGTGCGCGCTGCTCGACAACGGTTTGGTCAAGTGCTGGGGGGCGAACGCCGGAGGTCAACTCGGCCTGGGCGACACGGCCGGTCGTGGCGGGGCGGCCAACCAGATGGGCGACAACCTGCCGGTGGCCCCGCTCGGCACGGGCCGCACGGCGACGTCGGTGAGCGCCGCCTCTGCACATACGTGTGCGTTGCTCGACGACGCCACGGTGAAGTGCTGGGGCGGTGGCGCATTCGGCGCGTTGGGGTACGGCGACGTGGCAGGGCGCGGCGACGGTCCTGGCGAGATGGGCGACAACCTCCCCACCGTGGACCTGGGTACCGGGCGGTCGGTTGTCGCCATCGACGCCGGTGGCACCCACTCGTGTGCCCGCCTCGATGATCTGTCGCTGAAGTGCTGGGGCTCGAACAACAACGGCCAGTTGCTGCTGGGAGATGCCATCCCCCGGGGCGACAACGTCGGCGAGATGGGCGACAACCTTCCTGCCCTCGACTTCGGCGACGACCGTTTCGTCACCGCGGTCACCGCATCCGTCGGCTCCACGTGTGCAGTGCTCGACATCAATCGGATCAGTTGCTGGGGGCTCAACACCCGCGGCCAGTTGGGCCGCGGCAACACCAACGCCTACGGCGACGATGCCGGCGAGAACGCGCAGACAGTCGGCACGGTGAACGTCGGCTCGCTGCTGATCGATCCAGCTGGCGTCGACTCGTTCCTCCCCGCCCGCCTCGTGGAGACGAGAGTCGGCGAGTCAACCGTCGACGGTCTGCAGCAGGGCATCGGGCGGCGGGCGGCGGGTCAGGTCACCGAAGTGCAAGTGACGGGCCGGGCCGGGATCGACAACGAGGTCGACGCAGCAATCGTCAACCTCGGCATCGTCAATCCCGCCGGCAACGGCTTCGCCGTCGGCTACCCCTGCGACGAACCGCAACCCGCCTCGTCCACGATCAACTACCGCGCCGGCGAAACCATCGCCAACGCGGCGACCATCAAGCTGTCGGCCATCGGCACGATCTGCATCTACACCAACCGGGCGACCGACCTGATCCTCGACGTCACCAGCGTCATCCCGTTCGGGTCGACCGTCAACCCGATCAGCCCGGCGCGGTTCTTCGACACACGCGAGGGATTCCAAACCAGCGATGGCGAGCAGCAAGCTCAGGGTCGTCGCACGGCCGGACAGGTCACCGAAGTGGAGATCGGCACTCGCAACGGCGTGCCCTTCGAAGCCGTGGCCGCAACGGTCAACATCGCGGCGATCACGCCCGACGAGAACGGCTTCATCGCCGCGTGGGCCTGCGGCCAGCCGCAGCCGACGGCCTCGATGATCAACTACGAGGCCGGGAAGACGATCGCCGGCGGGGCCACGATCAGCCTCGGCGAAGGCGACGCGATCTGTGTGTACACGCAGCGGGCGATGGACCTCGTGGTCGATGTGACCGCCTACACGCTTCCCGGCGCGATCATCGACCCACAACAACCCGCACGGCTCCTCGAGACCCGAGCGGGCCAGCCGACCGTCGACGGATTGCAGCAAGGCATCGGCCGGCGCGGCGCCGGGAAGGTCACCGAGGTGCAGGTGGTCGATCGGGTCGGGGTCACGGGCGCTGCGACGGCCGGCATCTTCAACGTCGCGGTCGTGAACCCGGAGGATGACGGGTTCGCCGCGATCTGGCCGTGCGGCGAAGCGATGCCCGGTTCGTCGGCGATCAACTTCCGCGCTGGCCAAACGATCGCCAACAACGCCACGATCCAGCTCTCGGCGGCCGGCACGATCTGCGTGTACACCCACCGGGCCACGGACCTCGTCGTCGACCTCACCGCCACCATCCGCTGACCTGTGACAGTTGGGGTCAGACCCCAGCTGTCACACCGCCGCCGCCGAGTGAGCCCAAGCACGTTGTGACAGTTGGGGTCTGACCCCATCTGTCACACCGGACCGCGCGAAACCCGTAAGGAACCGGTGAGTGGGCCGTCAGGACGGGTGACGCTCGGAGGTGCCGGGCGCCTCTCGAACGGAGCAACCGATGGATTCCGCAGCCGCTTCTCTTGGCTCACACGACCGCAGCGCACCGAACGCTGCTGCGACACGTCGGCATCGACGTGCCGCCCACCACCTGATCGCACTCATCACGCTGGCCATGCTGGCTAGTGCGCTGGCCCTCGTGGCTCCCGCAGCCACCTCCCCCGCCCACGCCGCGCCCGGCGTGCACCCGGGCGGCGACTGGGTCGACGTCGCCGTCGGCGTGCACCACGTGTGTGCGCGCAGCGCCAAGGGCGAAGTCCGCTGTTGGGGCTCGGGCTTCTTCGGCCAGCTCGGCAACGAAAGCAACGTCGACATCGGCGACAACGCCGGCGAGATGGGCGACAACCTCGCCACAGTCGACCTCGGCAGCGGCCGCACCGCAACCGCGCTCGCCGCGGGCTACCTGCACACCTGCGCAATCCTCGACGACGGCAACGTGAAGTGCTGGGGCCGCAACGCCAACGGCGAGCTCGGCGTGGGCAACACCTTCAACCTCGGTGACGACCCAAATGAGATGGGCGATGATCTGCCCACCGTCGACCTCGGCACCGACCGCACGGCGACGGCGATCTCCGCCGGCGACACACACTCGTGTGCGCTGCTCGACAACGGCGACGTGAAGTGCTGGGGCGCCAACGGCGACGGTCAACTCGGCCAGGGCGACAAGATCGTGCGCGGCGACAACGCCGGCGAACTCGGCGACAACCTTCCGGCGATCGACTTGGGCCTGGGCCGTACCGCAGTGGCCATCAGCTCGAACGCGAAGCACAACTGCGTCGTGCTCGACAACGCACTCGTGAAGTGCTGGGGCAACAACGACGACGGGCAGCTCGGCCAAGGCGACACCATCGATCGTGGCGACGACGCGCCGGAGATGGGCGACACGCTTGGCGCAGTTCTGACCGGCGCCCGCGCTCACAGCGACGGCGGTGCGGCCGGTGCCGAGCGCAACTGCGCCAAGCGTGTCGCCCATCTCCGGCGC
>JBCBSO010000147.1:0-8446 GCA_039819205.1 Actinomycetota bacterium | reverse complement strand
GGCTGCTCAGACCCTGCATGGCCAGCACGCCTTGATTTCCCGCGTCGGAGAACGGCAACACCGACTCGGCGCCGTGCTCGTCGATCACCGCCTGGGTGCGGGTGGCGATCGTCGCCAGCGCATCATCCCAACCGATCGGTGTGAACTCGTCGGATCCCTTTGGGCCCACCCGACGCGGGAAATCAAGGCGTGCTGGCCATGCAGGGTCTGAGCAGCCGGTTCTTCGGCCACATGGGTGCCACCCGACTGACGCGGGCGATCTGCGGGCCAACCGTCGGCGCCGGCATGTCGATGACCAACGGCACGGGGCGGGCGATGGATCCAGCCGAGCTCGAGCACAGCCAGCTGATCATCCTGTGGGGCACGAACACGCGGTTAACCAACCGGCACCTGTGGCCAACGATCGAGTCCGCCCGCGCCGCCGGTGCCCGTCTCGTGGTGATCGACCCACTGCGCACGATGACCGCTGAAGCGATCGACGAAACACGTGGCGATCGCTTCATTCAGCCGCGTCCGGGCACCGATGTGGCGCTGATGCTGGCAATGATCCGGGTGATCATCCACGAGGGCCTGACGAACGACGAGTGGATCGCCGCCCACACCACCGGGTTCGCCGAGCTAGTCGATGCGGTCGAGCCGTGGACCGCCGACGCGGCGGCTGAGATAACTGGCGTCGATGCCGGCACGATCACTGCGCTCGCTCGGGACTACGCGACGACGACACCAACTGCCATTCGCACCCTCATTGGCGCAGAGCACCACGAGAACGGCGCCATGTTCTTTCGCACGATGGCCTGCTTGCCGGCACTGACCGGCGCGTGGGCACACCGCGGCGGCGGCATCGCCAAAAGCGTCGGCTCGTACTCCGATGCGTTGCTCGACATCGCCGCCTTCCATCGCCCCGACCTCGACGTGCGCGCCGACGGATCGCTGCCACGGACCGTCAACATGAGTCGTCTCGGCGAGGTGCTCACGTCGCCGCACGCTGGATTCGATGAGGGTCCCGCCATCCATGCGTTGTTCGTGTGGAACTGCAATCCACTGGTGATCGTGCCGAACGCCGAGGCGATTCGCCGCGGCCTCGAACGCGACGATCTATTCACCGTCGTGCACGAACAGTTCCTCACCGACAGCGCGCGCTACGCCGACATCGTGTTGCCGGCCACGACCCAGATCGAAGCCGACGACGTGATGCTGCCGTGGGGCCACCTGTGGGCCACATGGAACGAGGCGGCGATCCCGCCGGTTGGCGAGTCGTGCTCGAACACCGAGCTGTTCCGTCGCCTGGCGGGAGCGATGGGCTACACCGAACCGGCATTGTTCGACGATGACGCCACGCTGCTGCGCGACGGGTTTCCATCGCTCGATCTCGACGAGCTCCGATCCGCGGGGTGGGTGCGCGTGCCATATCCCGACGATGGGCGCCCCTTCGGCGACGGCACCTTCGAAACGGCGTCGGGGCGCGTCGAGTTCGCGTCGGATGTGTTGGAGCAGCTCGGCCACCCGCGGGTGCCCACGTTCGTGGCGCCGCGCGAGAGCCCCGCTGGCGATGCCGACCTCGCAACTCGTTATCCGTTCCAGCTGTTGACGCCAAAACACCACGTGCGTTTCCTCAACTCGAGTTATCCCCATCTCCCACGTCACGGTCCCCCAGAAGGTGGTCCCTTCGTCGAGCTGCACGCAGACGACGCGACGTCACTCGGTGTGGCCGACGGCGACGAGGTGCAGGTGTGGAACGACCGCGGGTCGTTGCGCGTGCCCGTGCGGATCAGTCAGCGTGTCCGACCTGGCGTGGTCGCGGTGCCATTCGGGTGGTGGCGCGATCACCACGGCGGCGACGGCACGGCGAACAGCCTGACCAACGACACGCTCACCGAGTGGGGCGGCGGCGTGGCCTATAGCGACACGCTGGTCGCGGTCACGCCGCGCTGACCCCCGTAGTCTGCGGTCGATGACCGCCGACCTGATCTACGCGTTCAGGGTGATGCGCCTGCCGCTGCGCGATGCAGGTGGGGCGCCAATCGGCCGGATCGAAGACATCGTCGCGGTGCCCGGCAGCCCGGCGCGGGCAGACCAGCCCGCGGTGGCGCCGCGCGTGGTGGGTTTCGTTGCTCGCAGTCAGCGCCGCCGCATCTTCGTCAACGCCAACCGTGTCGCCGAGCTCGGCGCTGAGGGTGCCCGGCTACGGAGTTGGGACGTCGATCTCAACCCCTTCCGGGCCCGTTCGGGTGAGGTGTTGATCGGCGATGATCTCATCGATCGGCGCATCGGCGACGAGCAAGTGAGCGACGTTGCCTTGCGTCAGGCTCACGACCAGCGCACGACGTGGTGGGAGGTCGACAAGGTGCGCCTGGCCAAGCGCGGTGCGCTGCGCCGTCGACCGAGCTACCGGTTGGTCGATGTCGACGAAGTGCCGGAGTTGTTTGGTGCGCCAACAGAGATGCAAGCGCAGGCGGCGCGTCTGCGTGAGCTGCACCCCGCTGAAGTTGCTGCGGTCGTGCGCGCCCTGCCGATCGATCAGCGCCGCCAGCTGGCTGCCGCCATGGACGATGAGCGGCTCGCCGACGTGCTCGAGGAGCTCCCCGAAGAGGAACAGGTGCGCATTGTCGAGGGCCTCGATCGTGGACAGCTCGAGCGCGTGTTCGACGAGATGGAGTACGACGACCTCGCCGACCTGCTTGGTGAAATGGCACCGTAAACCCAGGAGCAGATGCTCGTCGTGATGGACGAGGATGACGCCGACGTCGTGCGGCGACTGTTGTCGTACGCCGAAGAAACCGCAGGCGGCATGATGACGCCCGAAGCGATCATCCTTGGGCCAACCGACACGGTTGCCGATGCGCTGGCCCAGTTGCGGCGATCCGACTGGGTGGTCAGCCTGGCAACGCAGGTGTTCGTGGTCGACGCACCGTTCAGGCCGCCAACCGGGCGCTTCCACGGGGTGGTGCACATGCAACATCTGCTACGTGAAGCACCGCAGATGGAGCTTGGCGATCTCGTCACGGACGACCCGTCGGTTGGACCCGACGCGTCGGATCGGCTCGTCGCCGAACTCCTCGCGTCGTACGACCTGCTGGCGATCGCCGTGCTCGACGATGCTCGCCGATTCCTCGGCACGGTCACCGTCGACGACGTGATCGACCGCTTGCTCGGGGAGGGGTGGCGCACGCGCCATCCCTCCGCACAGGATTCGACCGCTGCGGTTGGTGGGCGATGAAGCGCCGCGAGGATCTCTCGGCGCCGCGCGCCGTGCGACGCCTGGGCGTGCAATACGACTCCGAGGTGTTCGGCCGGTTCAGCGAGTCGATCGCCAATTTCCTCGGCACCGCCCGGTTTCTCGTGTTTCAGACGGTGGTCATCGTGGTCTGGATCGGCTGGAACGCGGTGCTGCCCGAGTCGTGGCAGTTCGACCCGTGGGACCGCGGGTTGGTGCTGCTCACCTTGGTGTTGTCGATCCAAGCGTCGTATGCCGCTCCGCTGATCCTGCTCGCCCAAAACCGTCAAGAACAACGCGATCGCAACAACAGCGAGGTCGACCGGCGTGTCGCCGAGCGAACCCAGTCCGAAACCGAGTTCTTGGCACGAGAGATCGCCGGCGTGCGGCTATCGCTCTCCGACATGGCCACGGGGGAAACCCTGCATGAAGTGGCCGAGCAGATCGCCACCCTGTCGGAGACCGTCGACCAGTTGGCGACCCAGGTGCAGCGACTGGCTGTTCAAGCCGACGCCGGCGCCGACGACGCCTGAGCGGCAGTGAACGACGCCCGCCCGGCGACGCTCTCGACCAGCTCGACCGTGAGCGCAGCGAACGGCTCGGGCCGCTCCCATGGCACGAGATGATCGGCGTCGACCTCGCGCACGTCGGCGCGCAACGCCGCGGCCAGCGCACGTTGCTTACGCGGCTTGACGAGCCGGTCGCCGGTGGTGATCAGCATCCCTGCGGGAACGTCGAGCGACGATGCCCATGGTCGGGCGTCGTACCGGGAGAGCGCACCCCCGGCCTCGATCACTGCGGTGGGGAAGTTGCGTCGCGTCTCCGCCACCAACCAGTTGCGGTAACTGGCAAGCGGGTGATCGTCGGGGATCAGCGACGGGAGCCCGCGGGCGATGTACCGGGCGTAGAAACGCGACCGCATGCCGGTGCCCGCCAGCGGCAGCAATCGCCACACCACCCGCTCGCGTCGGGTTGCCCGCCACTCGAGCGCCGTCGCTTGGGCGACCAACCCGGCGACAAGATCGGGGTGTCGACGGGCGAGCAGCATCGACACCGGCCCACCCATCGAGTAACCGATGGCGATCGTCTGGGGAACACCGAGGTGGCGGGAGACCGCAGCCGCGTCGTCGGCGACATCCTCCAGCGTGAACGGCTCGATCGTGCGCAGCCCGCGTCCGTGGCCGCGATGGTCGAGGGCGATGAACGACCACCGCTCGGCCAGCTGTTCGTACGCGCTGAAGAACTGCAGGTCGGCCGAAGCGGTCCAGCCGTGGAGCAACACCAACGTCGGTCGACTCGGGTCGGCATGCTGGTGATGGCGGACGAAGAACTCTCCGCGCCCATCGATGCGCACGATCTTGGCGGGCGGCAACCACGGAAGTGCAAGCGTCACGGCATCGAGCCTCGCACACTCTGAGCGCCGGTCCACACCGCACTCGTGCGCGCGGACGGTCAATGACGATGGTGCGTCTTCACGAGGTTTGCGACCACGTTGACTCGAGCGATACAAAGTCGACGGCATTCACCAGGTCGATGCCCGAACGGGTGATCCATACCGACACGCTGTAGCTCCGACGGGCGCCAACATCGGGGAGAAACACGGCGTGACACCGCGAGTCCGTCACGTCGGCGTCGTTCGCGCCGATGAGCTCGGCACTATTGGTTCCGCCCTGGGCCCACACTTCGACCCGATCGATGTAGTTCGCGATGTTCGCGTTGACGCACATCCTGATCGTGCGCAGGCCATAGAAGATGCCGTCGGCGCTTCGCGGCCCATCGAGGTCTGCCTCGACCCGTTGCGTGGTGCCGTTCTGCGCGCTGACCCGCACACGATCCCTGAACCGCTCGACGGTCGCGGGATTGACGGCGTTGGGGATCGTGGGCCCGAAGCCGTGCGTTCGCTGGATCGACATGGCGTTCGGTCCGGGCGGGCCAGGGGGACCAGCAGGCCCGGGTTGGCCCGTGGTTGCCGCAAGCTCCTTCAGACTCGCCGGCGTGTAGAAACCGACAACGTCGATCACGATGTGCACCGAACCGCGGAAGTTGAACACCTTGATCGTGCCGTCAGGGGCCAGTTGCACGTCGACCTTGTTTGGCGTAGGTGGTGCACCAGCGGTGACGTTGAGGTTGGACAGCAGCGGCACCTCAGCGAGGTCTCCGGGATAGAGCCTGATGTTCGACGCGGTGGTTGCGCCAACCGCCGTGACGTTCAGTGCGACGCCCGTGGCGTCGGGTGGCACCGCCAAATTGCCCACACACTCGCCGTTGTCGCCATGGATGGCAACCGCCAGCACCTCGCCTTCGCCGAGGGCGGTGGCCCGAGGCCCGATGTTGTTTGGCCCGCGGGTGTCGGCGACGCGGCATCCGGCGGTTGGGTTGTATGTGGCGTCGGTGTCACCCGGAGCGGCGTTGGCGTTCCAGGCCGAGACGACAATCAGCGTGGCCGCGACGCCGAGCCCAGCGGCGGTGAACAGCCACAAGAGCGAGCCGACACCGATGCGCAGTTCAAGTTGCTTCCCCATCACCCCATCGTCGCGCGACGGGCGGCGGGCGCCAGACGATGACGTCGCTCAGACTTCCACGCCGCTCGCGGTCGGGATGCCCGTGAACTCCTGGATCCGCACGCCAAGACGCTCCACGCCGTGAAGCAGGGCCAACGTGTTGAGTCGCGGGTCGCCGGCCCGCACCACACCGGTCGGAACATCGCCCGCCGCTACTGCAGGGACGAACGCCGCCGCGGTGGCCGCCGCGGTGGTACCGACCTGCTCGGCGAGGCCCACGACGAGCGCTACCCGCCCACCATCTGT
This sequence comes from Actinomycetota bacterium, assembly GCA_039819205.1. GTDB lineage: Bacteria > Actinomycetota > Acidimicrobiia > Acidimicrobiales > Ilumatobacteraceae > JABSQH01. Next base: position 2,425 of record JBCBSO010000147.1, on the reverse strand, counting down.
GTTGGCGCCACGCACTTCCACGCGCAGTGCCCCGACACCACCTTCGGGGTGCGGCGGACGCAGCATCGGCAGCCACGCGGTGAATCGGTCGCGCCGGGTGGCCGACATGCGTGCGCTGATGCGACCGACGCCGGGGAACACCTCGCGCAGCAACAGCGGCGACGCCAGCTCGGCGCGGTAGCAGTCGTACGCACCGACCGGCTCGGGAAACCAGCACAATTCGCGTCCAGAACCCGAGGGGCGACGGATCCACTCGCCATCGTGCAGGCCGATCCCGGTGCCCGACAGCGCGTCGTGGTGTTGACGAGCGCATGCCGGTCCGGCGGTGCCATGCATTGCGATGTGGATTTCGTCGCACACCGAGAGTTGGTCGGCGAGGTGGCGGGCCAGCAGGCCGGACAGGCCCGGGGCCATCCCCACACCAACGAGCAATGCGGCCCCGCTGGCGTGTGCTCGATCGTCGAGTTGCAGGAGGTCGCTGACGTCGTTGAGATCGTCGCTCACCGAAACGACGTGCGTGCCGTTGGCGACAAGCCGCTCGGCGAGTGGTGTATGCGGGGCCGGCGATGCCAGTACCACGATGTCGCTGTCGTCGATTCCACGATCGCTGACCCGGGGATCGATCTCGAGGATGCGGGCATCGGGCAGGACCAGCGGGAGGCGCTGCTCGATGCGCCGCCCGACGACGCCGTTGCCGACGATGGCCACCGTCGTCATCGGTCGTCACCGATCATCGACTGTCACCGATCATCCAGTGGCACCGTCATCGACTATCGGGCAGGTCGAGGGGACGCCACCCACCGTGTTGCGGTGGCGTCCCACCAGTGCCACGGACGCGCAGCGCAGCACCGATGGCGGCCGCAAACGTCAGGGCGGCAAGGGCACGACGGAGCAACCTCATCGCTCAGCGACGCTACTGGCTCCGACGTCGGCGTCCGCCGTGCGGTTCGTCAGGATGACGGCGCGGTGACGGTCTTGCTGTCGCTCTTGCTCGCTCCACCGGCACCACCGGCGGTGATCGTCACCTCATGCGACTCTCCATCACACGGGATTGGCACGTTGCCACTGCCGCTCGTGGGATTGCCCGCATCGGCGGGCACCGCTTCGCCATCGACGGAGAACGACACGCCTTCGGCGCCGGTCGTTTCCCACTCGGCTGGGGCAAGCGCTTGGTCGCCATCACAACTCGTGGGATCGGACACCTCGAACTTGGTGATGTCCAACTCAGCTGCTGCAGTCGTGTTCGGTGAGCTGGTCGTGTTGGGTGACGCGGTCGTGGCCGGCGCGGCGGTCGTATCGCTGCCGCCGTTGTCGTCATCGCCGCAGGCGGCGAGCACGGTGACCGCCAGGACCGCTGAGGTCGTGACACCAAAGAGCTTCTTCATGACGCGCCACGGTAGTAACGCCCAGCGTCGTCGTACCGTCACCCTCCGGGATCGGCCGTGCGCACCCAGAACACCTGGTAGTCCCATTCAGCCGATGCAGCCGTCCAGTGTTCGACCGACTCGACATCGCCGAGCGCGGTCAATATCTCGCGGTTGCGGCGCAACGAACGGAGGTAGAACGTGCGTGGCAACCCGACGACATCGTTGCTTGCTTCGATCCGTTCCTCGTGCTCACGTCCCCAGATGCCGAGCACACAGAGGCCGCCAGGACGTACGACCCGGCGGAGTTCATCCACCCCACGTACGGCGTCGGGCTCGGCAAGATGCATCAGTGTGCTCATCGACCATGCCGCATCGAACGCATCCGCGCGGACCGGCAGCGACATCGCGCTGGCCTGGAGGAAGTCATACCCAGCGATTCGGGCACGGCGTCCGTTGGCGTGCGCGAGATCGACCGCCGTGTAGTCGAGACCGACAGCGGTGAACTCGCCGGCATCGGATCCCGGACCAGCGCCAACATCGATCACCGACGCGCAGTGCTCGGCGACGAGCCGGTCGACGACGCGTGTGCGCAGCGCGGCCCGTCGACCGGTCATCGCACCACGCGTGCCAAGCTCCGCCTCGCGTTCGTAGTAGGCCCGGAGCTGCGCTCGCTCGTCCACGTCCGACGACGCTATGCGGCGCCAGTGTCATACTTCGTTGGTGGAGCACACGGACCCCAAAGCGACGTTGCATCGCTATCTACGGATGGCTCGCGAGTCGCTGCTGTGGAAGCTCGACGGGGTGGATGAGTACGACGCCCGCCGCCCGCTCACCGCGACTGGAACGAACTTGCTCGGGCTCGTGAAGCACCTGGCGATCGTCGAATTCGGCTACTTCGGCGACACCTTCGGCCGGCCGCATGGAGAACAATTCCCGTGGGACCAGGGCGACAACGAGCCAAACGCGGACATGTATGCAACGGCCGACGAAACGCGTGCGGCGATACTCGACTTCTACGCCCGAGCAACCGCACACGCCGACGAGACGATCGACGCGCT
>JBCBSO010000146.1:0-8499 GCA_039819205.1 Actinomycetota bacterium | reverse complement strand
CACGTCGCTCGTCCGATCGCGCTCGACCCAGACCGAGCATGCCGCCGGAAATCACACCGGAGCGGCCATAGGGAATGACCGCTTGGCGAATCATCTCCCAGCGGGTGGCACCAAGCGCCAGTGACGCTTCCTCGTGTAACCGTGGTGTTTGCAGGAAGACCTCACGAGAGATTGCGGTAATGATCGGCAGGATCATCACCGCAAGAACAACGCCGGCGGTCATTCCCTATGGCCGCTCCGGTGTGATTTCCGGCGGCATGCTCGGTCTGGGTCGAGCGCTCGGCGAAACGATGGCGGTCACGATCATCTTGTCGCCAGCCGACATCATCACGTTCAACGTGATCAGCAACCAGAACCCGAACACCATCGCGGCGAACATCGCCTTGAAGTTCCCCGAGTCGTCGGGACTCGACATCAACCGACTGATCGCGACGGGTCTCGTGCTGTTCGCCATCACCTTCATCGTCAACTTCGCCGCCCGCCGGGTTGCGGCGGCTGGCTTCTCGGGAGCGGACGGATGACCACCACTACCGATGTTCGACCAACTGCGCCAGCTCCGGAGTCGGGCGGTTTACGTCACGGCAAGCTGACCAAGACCCAGCACTACGCCATCGTCGCCGGCGCGATCGTCCTCGGTGCGCTGAGTTGGCTGATCGAGGGCGCCTCGCCGAACTGGGCCCGCTGGCTCATCGTGTCGGTGCTCGCCTACATCGTGTTGATCTACGGCATCTCGCGGGCGATCGAGGGCAAGCGCGAAGCCACCGACCGGGCGATGGTCGCCATCGTCACATCGTCGTTTCTCATCGTCGCCATTCCACTGGTGTCGGTGGTGTGGACCGTGCTGTCAGAAGGACTCGCTCGATTCGACACCGAGTTCTTCACCGAGACGATGCGTGGCGTCGTCGGCGAGGGCGGCGGGGCGTATCACGCCATCATCGGCACCGTATTGATCACCGGATTGACCGCGGTGATTTCCGTGCCGTTCGGGGTATTCACGGCGATCTACCTCGTCGAATACGGCCACGGCACCAAGCTCGCCCGCGGCATCACCTCGATGGTCGACGTGATGACCGGTATTCCGTCGATCGTCGCCGGTCTGGCGGCCTACGCGCTGTTCGAGATCCTGTTTGGTCCAGGGACGCGGTCGGGACTGGCCGCCGCCTCGGCGCTGACAATTCTGATGGTGCCGATCGTTGTGCGCGCCGCTGAAGAAATGTTGCGCCTGGTGCCCAACGAACTGCGCGAGGCGTCGTACGCACTCGGCGTGCCGAAGTGGAAGACCATCGTCAAGGTGGTCATCCCGACCGCCATCGCCGGCATCATCACCGGCATCGTGCTCGCCATTGCGCGAGTGATCGGCGAAACGGCGCCGCTGCTCGTGACCGCCGGCTTGGCCCAGGGCGTGAACTGGAACCCCTTCGACGGGCGGATGACGACCTTGCCGGTGTTCACCTACTACCAGTACGTTCAGCCAGGCATTCCGCCCGAAGCTGGCCAAGAGCGTGCCTGGACGGCAGCATTGGTGCTGATTCTCCTCGTCCTGATTCTGTTCACCGTGGCCAGAATCCTCTCGACCGTCCTCAAGCCAAAGGGCTTGCGCTGACCATCACGCCTCACCACGACGCACCACCATGACGCATCAACACCAACGATCACCGCTTTCTGAAAGGCCATCATGACCGACGGCACCGAGCTGCAGACCGAGACCGCCACCGCAACGGCGACGACGGCTGCGGCCACCACGAGCGCCACGAGCACGAGCGGCGCGGCGTCCAGCGACAACCGCATCGAGTCGCGCAACCTGAACATCTACTACGGGGATTTTCTGGCGGTGAAAGACGTCAATATGGACATCGAGCCGCGCTCGGTGACCGCGTTGATCGGCCCATCGGGCTGCGGCAAGTCGACCTACCTGCGTTCGCTCAACCGGATGCATGAGGTGATCGACGGCGCCTACGTGGAGGGCTCCGTGATGCTCAACGGAGAGGATCTGTACGGCCCGGGCGTCGACCCGGTGGCGGTGCGCCGCAAGGTGGGCATGGTGTTCCAGCGACCGAACCCGTTCCCCACGATGTCGATCGCCGACAACGTGCTCGCCGGCAAGAAGCTCAACTCGAACCGCATGTCGAAGAAGGACTCCGAGGAGCTCGTCGAGAAGTCACTGCGCGGCGCCAACCTGTGGGAAGAGGTCAAGGACCGGCTCGACAAGCCCGGTTCCGGACTCTCAGGTGGGCAGCAGCAGCGCCTGTGCATCGCCCGGGCCATCGCTGTCGAGCCCGATGTGCTGCTGATGGACGAGCCGTGCTCGGCGCTCGACCCGATCTCGACGCTGGCCATCGAACAGCTCATGTCTGAGTTGCGTGAGGAGTACACGATCGTGATCGTGACGCACAACATGCAGCAGGCGGCGCGCGTCTCGGAGCGCACCGCGTTCTTCTCCATCGACGGCACTGGCAAACCCGGTTACGTCGTCGAGATGGACGACACCACGGTGATGTTCTCCAACCCCAAGGAACAAGCAACGATCGACTACGTCACCGGTAGGTTCGGCTAGTGAGCACCGAGCTGCGCGCGGAGTTCCACGAGCAGCTCGATGAGATCCAGACCGGGATCGCCAGGATGTCGGCCGGGGTCACCGAGCTGATCCCCCGAGCTACCGACGTCCTTCTCGACATGGATCTCGAGGGTGCCGAGTATCTCATCCTCGGCGACGAAGAGTACGACGCCCGCTCGGTCCGCCTCGAAGAGCGTTGCTTCGAGACCATCGCCCTGCAATCGCCCGTCGCCGGCGACCTGCGCGCATTGGTGTCGGCGATCAAGATCATCGCTGACGTCGAGCGTTCGGCCGACCTGTGCGTGAACATCTGCAAGGCGGCGCGGCGGATCTACGGCCACGCTCTCGACGCCAACCTGCGCGGCGTGATCCAGAAGATGGGTTCGCAGGCCCAGGTCCTGTTCAAAGAAGCCACCGAGGCGTACCTCAACCACAGCGCCGTCCGTGCGGCCGCGTTGCGCGACATGGACGCCTACCTCGACGACCTGCACCGCCAGTTCATCCAGGTGATCTTCGAGAGTCATGCCGCAGGGGCGCTCGATCTCCAAGTGGCGGTCCAGCTGGCCGTGGTCGCCCGGTTCTACGAGCGCATCGGCGACCACGCCGTGAACGTGGGCGACCGTGTTCGCTATATCGTCGATGGCTGGCTGCCCGAGTTTCCCTATCCCGAGAGCGACAACGACCCGCCGACAACCCCGCTCTCTCCGAGCGAGTCGAGCGAGTGATGCTCACGGTCGTCGTCGCCGCGCTGGCCGGCGTCGTGATCGGCGGTGTCGTCGCGGCGTTGGTCTTCCGCTCGACGCGTAGTTCTTCGCCCGTGACGGTCGACCCGACCCCGCCGGGAGGCCGGGCGCTGACGCCCGACGACGAGATCGCGTTGGCGTTGCGCGAAGCAGTCGATTATCTCGAGATCGGCGTCGTGGTCATGTCGGCGACCGGCCGACTCGAGTACCGCAACCGCGCCGCCCGAGCCTTCGACGGCACGCACGTGGGCATCCTCATCGCAGAAGAGGTCGAGCAGATCCTCGGTCAGGCCCGCGGTGGTCGACAGTCGCGGCGGATCGTCGAGGTGCAGGGTCCGCCGAAGATGTGGATGGCGGTCGTGGCCGAACCGCTGCCACGCGGCGCCGCTGCGGCCACGATCCAAGACGTCAGCGAGCGGATGCGCACCGACGCAATGCGTACCGACTTCGTCACCAACATCTCCCACGAGCTGAAGACGCCGGTCGGGGCGATCGCCGTGCTCGCCGAAGCCCTCGGTGACGAGCCGGACCCGGACACGGTCACCCGGGTCTCGGAGCATCTGGTGATCGAGTCGCACCGCGCCGTGCGCACCATCGATGACCTGCTTCGACTCTCGCAGATCGAGTTCTCCAAGCTCGGCGAGGAGGTGGTCGATGTGCGGGCCCTCGTCGCAACGGCGATCGGTCGTGGCCACGCGGCCAACCGCGGTCGCGACATCACCGTCACTGCCATCGACGCCGGGACGTCAGTGCACTTGCGCTGTGACCGCCGCCAGATCGAATCGGCGCTCGGCAACCTGGTGGAGAACGCGGTGAAGTACAGCCACGACGGTGGTGTGGTGCAGGTGCGCACTCGACTCGACGATCACGCCGTCGAGTTGATGGTCGCCGACCAGGGTGTCGGCATCCCGGCCCGTGACCTCGATCGGATCTTCGAGCGGTTCTATCGCGTCGACAAGGCGCGCAGTCGCGAAACCGGTGGCTCTGGCCTTGGGCTGGCGATCGTTCGCCACGTCGCCAGCAACCACGGCGGCGATGTGCTCGTGCACTCGCAGGAGGGTGAGGGGTCCACGTTCGTGCTGCGCCTGCCAGCGTCGTTGCTCGTCGACTCGCCTGACGCCGACGCCGCTGGCCCCGTCAACGCTCCGGTGGACCGCGCCGATGACGTCGAGATCACCGGTCAGATAGATGATCGCGCCCAGCAGGAGGCATCGAGATGAGCGAGGCAACGATTCTCGTCGTCGAAGACGAAGCGAGTTTCGTGGAAGCGTTGACCATCGGCCTCAAGCGGGAGGGGTTCGATGTCGCCGTTGCTGTCGATGGCGCCGAAGCGCTCGACCGCTACGACGTCGTACAACCCGACCTCGTGCTGCTCGACGTGATGTTGCCCAAGGTGAGCGGTGTCGATGTGTGCCGGCAGTTGCGCAAGCGCACGCAGGTGCCGATCATCATGGTCACCGCCAAGTCGGCCGAGATCGACACGGTCGTCGGGCTCGAGGTCGGCGCCGACGACTATGTGAGCAAGCCGTATCGGCTGCGTGAGCTCATCGCCCGCATCAGGGCCGTGCTGCGTCGCGCCGACACCAATGGCAACGCCCCGATCATGACGCCGGGCATGCTCGAGGTCGGCGACGTGCAACTCGATGCCGAAGAGCACCGCGCCTCCGTCAACGGCGTCGAGCTGAGCTTGCCGCTCAAGGAGTTCGAGTTGCTGCATCTGCTGCTGGCCAACGCCGGCCGGGTGCTCCCGCGCGAGACGCTGATCGATCGTGTGTGGGGCAGCGACTATGTCGGCGACACGAAGACCCTCGACGTTCACGTCAAACGGCTGCGCTCGAAGATCGAGCCCGATCCGGCGGTGCCGACGCGCATCGTCACCATCCGCGGGCTCGGCTACAAGTACGAGCGCTCCTAAACGGGCGCGGGCCGTAGCATCGGCGCCGTGACCGCTGCCGCGTCGTCGCGCCGGGTGCCGCCGAGCAAGTTTCGCAAGCTGGCGCTCACGCATGCGCTGATGATGGCTGGCGATGCGGCGATGGTCGTCGCCCTCGCCGACTCGCTGTTCTTCGACATCGATCTCGACGCCGCACGCAGTCGGGTGCTGCTGTTCCTGGCGCTCGGTGTCACCCCATTTCTTGTGGTCGCGCCGCTGATCGGTCCGGCGATCGACCGGGTCGCCGGCGGTCGACGGCTGGTGATTCAGCTCGTCGCTGTCGTGCGCGTGGTGTTGATGATCTTGATGGCCCGGTACGTCGACGACTGGGCGCTGTTCCCATTGGTGTTCGCCTCGCTCGTGCTACAGAAGACCTACGTTGTCAGCAAGTCGGCGTTGGTGCCGAGCACGGTGCGTTCCGAGACCGAACTCGTCGAAGCCAACTCAAAGCTCGGCCTGATCGCCGGGTTGACTGGCGCGGTCGCGGTGGTGCCCGCCGGAGTGCTGCTGCAGCTCGGCGGATCGACCGCCACGTTGGTGTACGGCGCCGGTCTGTTTGTCGCCGCGTTCGTCGCCGCGACCCGCCTGCCCCCCGAGGTGGTCGCCACCCGGCAAGAAGCGAGCGCAGAGACGATTCAGCTGCACTCCGCCAGTATCCGCACCGGTGCGCTGGCGATGACGGTGTTGCGCGGGGCCGTGGGATTCACGCTGTTCCTCGCTGCGTTCTGGTTGCGCGCCCAAGACTCGGGGACGTTGTGGTTTGGGGCGGTCGTTGCGGTCTCGGCAGTGGCCACGATGATCGGTAACGCGCTCGCCCCGCGGCTGCGTGACCGTCTGCGCGAAGAGACAATGTTGTCGGCCACGCTGGTCGCCGCAGCGCTCGTTGCGGTTGTCGCCGCCGTCCTGGGCGGCGCGGTCGCGTTGGTGCTCCTGGCTGGAGTCCTCAACTTCGTCGCCTCCATCGGTCGTCTGAGCTTCGAGTCGATCGTCCAGCGTGACGCTCCGGGAGCGAATCAGGGCCGGGCGTTTGCCCGCTTCGAGACGCGCTTCCAGCTGTCGTGGGCAGCCGGCGCGTTCATTGCCGTTGCGCTGCAGTTGACGGTTGGGCCGGGTGCGTTGGCCGTCGCTGTGGCGACGATTGCCGCCAGCGTGTACCTGCGGGTTGACGCTGAGCCGGCTAGGCGCCGGTCACCCGGGCGATCCAGAGGCCCGGGGCCTCGATCTCGTTCGGCGTCGGAACGGCCCCGTCCTCGCTGAACAACGGCGCCAGGCCGGTTTCGCCGGCCCGATCGACCACGCCTTGCACGAACGCTTTGCCGCGGGCGGTTTGTTCGGCGCCCAACCGGATTCCGAGCAGCCGCTCGACGAACACGTCGTCGGGAGAGGTGTCGGCCCGGCGTCGACGAACCGCTTCGGCGATCTGCAGTGCATTGCCCCCGATCACCCGTACGGCCACCGCATCGACCACCCAGTCGATCACGCCGATCGTGGTGGCCACCGCCGCGTCGAGCTGCGGCTGCAGCGCCAGCTGCTCGTCGGACTGCACGGCGCCCAACAGCACCTCGGGGTCGCCAAACGCTTGCTGCATTGCCGCAATGGGGTCGCCACCGTCGAGGTCGAGCGACGTCAACTTGTCGGTGACCGCCGACGGATCGGGGGAGAACGCACCGACGTGCCGTTGCACCAGCGCTCGCAGATGGTCGGCCACCGGCGGCTGGGAGAACAGCGTCAGGCCGGCCAGTTCGTGGCTGATGACCCACAGGCGCATCTCGTCGAGCGCGATTTCCCACTCGCTGGCGAACGCGTCGATCGTCGGCGGCACCACCGTGATCGCCGGAGTCGCTCGGGGGATCGGCAGGTCGTACACGCCGAAGGCTCGACGAGCCAGCGCACCGACCATCGATCCGACGCTCATCCCCATCATCGCGGGCGCCATCATCTTGCTCAGGCCAGCCATCATCTGGGCCATCGGATCGTCGGTCGACGATGCGTCGTCGTTGCCGCCCAGCGAGGTGGCCAGCTCGGTGAACAGTGGTCGGTAGGCCTCGAGCGTCTGCTGCGCCCACTGCTCGGGGGTGGCCACTTGCGGTTCGACGTCGGGGACGTCGAGGCCCATCACGTCGGCGACGTGCAGGCGGGCGATGCGCGCCAGGTCGGCGTAGGCGATGCGTACCGCCGGATCGACATTGGCGGAGGTACCCGACGTTGGTGAGCCCGGCATCAGCCCACCGCCCGAGGCCGAGAGCAGCGCGAACTGGCGGGCGGCGTCCCAGTTGAGCGGGCCTTGACCGGCGAGGGCGCGCGACAAGTCCCCGAACAGGGGCAGGCCGGCCAACGGATCCTGCGCGCCGTCGTCGGGATCGAACGGGGAGACGTCGTCGTCGGCCATAACCAGATGCTACGGCCAGCCACCGCCGGTCGCGCCCGCGGTGAACCCGTAGGGTGGCGGGATGTCATCGGCCGTCACGGTTGCCCTCGTCGGCGCCGATGGCCCGTTGGCTCGTCGGGTCGAGCAGTTGATCGACGAGTGCCCCGGCCTGACCCGCATCGGCACCGATCACGCCGATATCGACACCGGTCAGGGTGGCGACGACGATGGCGTGCAGGCGTCAGCGGCGGGCGTGGTGGTCGACCTCGGGAGCAGCGACTACGACCGCCGCGCCGAGCGTCGCGAGAGCGCCACCGAGTCGTGTTCGACGATGCTCGACGCCGCCGATCGGCGCTGCGCTCAGCATGTTGTGTTTGTGTCGTCGGCGCTCGTGTATGGGGCATCGGTAAACAATCCGATCCCGCTCACTGAAGACGCCGTGCTGCGGCCCGACGTGGAGTTCGTGTTCGCCCGCCAACTGGCGTCTGCTGAAGAGCTCGTCGAGCAGTGGCGTCGGGCGCGCCCAGGGCGCACCGCGGCGGTGTTGCGTCCCGCGTTGGCGCTCGCGCAGGGCGAGAGCTCGCGGCTGGCCCGGGCGGTCGTCGCCGGGCTTGGATGGCGGTTCGCAGTCGCCGATCCGCCGGCCCAGTTTCTCCATCTCGACGACCTCGCGGCGGCTGTCGTCACGGCGGTGGGGGCGCGTCTCGATGGCGTGTACAACGTCGCCCCCGACGGATGGGTGGCTGGCGAGCGCGTCCGCGCCTTGTCGGGCGAGCGACCGCGTGTGCCCTTGCCCGACCGCCTGCGCGACGTCCTGGCCCGGCTGAGTTGGCGCTTCCAACGCGGCCCGATCCCACCCGGCCTGGCGCCGTACACGCAGGCGTCGTGGGTGGTGGCCAAC
>JBCBSO010000145.1:0-8506 GCA_039819205.1 Actinomycetota bacterium | reverse complement strand
CTCGGAGTGGTGCTGCAGGATGCGCAACCGATGGCCGGACCGATCCTCAACAACGTGATCGGCGCTCGGCCGGTGTCGGTCGACGATGCATGGGCCGCGCTCGATGCCGCCGGACTCGGCGACGACGTGCGGGCGATGCCGATGAACATTCACACCCACGTGAGTGCCGATGGCACGACCTTGTCGGGCGGTCAAGTGCAGCGCCTAATGATCGCGCGGGCGTTGGTGGGCCACCCAAGAATGCTGTTGCTCGACGAGGCGACGAGTCATCTCGACGACGCCACCCAGACCGTGGTCGCCGACAGCATCGCCGGCCTCGGGATGACGCGAATCGCCATCGCCCACCGGCTCAGCACGATCCGCGCGGCCGACCGGATCTACATGCTCGGCGCTGGCCGCGTCGTCGAGCAGGGAACCTTCGACGAGTTGATGAATCTCGACGGTCCGTTCGCCGCGCTCGCTCGTCGGCAGATCGTGTAGCGCCGACCGACATCTCGCCTCGACCGCCCGTGCAGCTACGGGCGTTCGAACCAACCGACCACCTGCCAGCCGGTATCGGGGAATCCACAGGCGCGGGCGACGTGAGCAGACGCGACGTTGTCGTGAGCGTGCAGGTAGGTCACGGCCAAGCCCTCGGCGAGGACTCGCCGCGCCGCCTGGGCGACAAGCCGCCGCGCGATGCCGCGGCCTTGCGCCGCTTCCGCGGTGACCACGGCGATCTCCCGCCCGAACTCGTCGTGCCGCTTGAGGCCGACCCCGCCGAGGTACGAACCATCGGTGTCGAGCGCGACCAGTACTTCGCCGCCGAATGGCGCGAGCCAGGTGTCGACCCGTGGATCTTCGGGGTCGTCGGCCAGCGCCGCGGGAAGCCATACCCCGATGTCGGGCAACGTGTTGGTGTCGGGCACGTCGACGGCCCAGCGCAGCACTCCGAGCCCGACGACGCCGGGCCGGCCGATCGCAGTGGGCACGGCGGAGCGCACGGCGTCGATGTCGCGGGGATCGGCCGGCAGGGACGCGGCGACGGTCGGCTCGACGCCGATGACTGCCCGCCCTTCGGCATCGACAACCCCGGTGACGCGCCGCGGGCGTCCGTCCCAGCCCGGCTGTGCGGTCAGCGGAGAAGCGATCACGCTGACCGGGAGGGTGGGCGGCCATCCGCCGACCCAATGTGCGAGGTGACGCGCGACCGGTGGCGGCACGCCAATCGGATCTGATCGCGTCACGCCGGGAGGCGGTCCGGTCGGCCGATGGTCGTCGAGCGGAGCAACACCAATGCCGAGAGGGCCAACACCAGGGCGACTAGGCGGCTGCCGCGATGGCAACGGTGACGACGAACGTCGCCGTGCCGCCGACCGAACCGCTCACCGCCGCGGACGTCGCCGTTCCGCCGCTGCCGGCCACCGCCGCAAAGTCCTCATCGGAGAGTTCTCCGCCCGCCGACGTCGGCAGCGCGGCGGCGATGTGCGACAGGCGGACGTCGCCGTACCCCTCTGCGGCGAGGATGCTACGCCGCTCCTCCGTGGGAGCGGCTTCGATGCGCTCGCGGAAGGCGTCGTCTTCCATCGCTCGGCGAATCAGCTGTTGTGCTTGTTCGGTAGACATCGGTCGAGCTCGTTTCGGTGATGCGACGGTGTTAGAAGGCCATCGCCACGGTGGCGATGATGGTCACAGAACCCACGGTCGCTCCAGCACTGATCGCCGCGCCGGTCAGGGCATTGCCGCCAGCGACAGCGGCGAACTCATCGTCGGAGAGCTCACCACCAACGCTTTCGGGGAGTGCGCTAGCGACATGCCGGAGCCGCACATCGCCGTAACCCTCGGCGCGCAGCAACGCTCGCCGCTCGTCGAACGGGGTCGCCTCGAGACGCCGTGCGAACTCGGGGTCCTCCAACACTCTGCGAACGAGCGCCGCGGCCTGTTCATCGCTCATCGAGCCCACCTCTCTGCTTGGCGACGGTACATCGATACAACGTAGTCCACGCTGTTGGCAGCGCACGTGACGTCGACAGTGCCCGACTGCGGTGCCGCCCTCACTGCCGCATCGCTCGGTCTCGGCGAGATGGAGCTAGGGGAACATCGCCATCACCACGATCGAGCCGACGCCGACCGCTCCGATGATGGTGCCGGTGCCTGTCGACCCGCCGCCGGCGACCGCGTCGAACTCCTCGTCGGAGAGCTCACCGCCATGTCGCTCGGGCAGCGCCTGAGAGAGGCTGGCCAGCGTGACGTCGCCGTATCCTTCCTCCTCGATGATCGCCCGCCGCTCGTCGGGCGCGGCCGCCTGAATCCGGGCCACGAACTCCGGGTCGGTCTGGAAACGTTGAACGACGGCCTTTGCTTGGTCGACCGACATGATCAGGCCACCCCGCCGACGAGTGCTCCGGCGATCACTGCAGCAGCGACCGACGTCGAGCCCGACATGATGGTGATGGCGGTGTCACTCGGCTTGGTGTTGGTGATCTCTCCTCCGGCGACCGCGGCGAACTCGTCGTCGGACAATTCACCGCCAGCAGATTGGGGGAGTGCCTGGGCCACATGTGCCAGGCGCACCTCGCCGTAGCCCGCCTCTTCGATGATGGTTCGTCGATCGGCGACGTCGGCCGCCTCCAGGCGGGCGCGGAAGTCGGAGTCGGTGGTGACTCGCTGGACGAGGGACCTAGCAGCGTCGACGCTCATCGCGAGTACGGTAGTGGATCGGCGCGGTCTCGTGAGCTGCAGACGCTGCGGCCGAATCGGCCCAAACAGGCGGAGGTACACATGTCAGTGGAATTGGCACAGGGGCTCGTTCGGCGGCTTGCGACCGACGCCGATTTCCGGGCGCGGCTCGAGGGAGCAGCTACGCCGGCCGAGGGTCGGGCGATCTTGCGCGCGGAAGGCTTCGGCGACGTTGCGCTGGCGCACATGAGCGCAGCGCTGCCGGAACACGCCGGCGGGGAACTCTCCGATGAGGAGTTCGCCGCGGTCGCCGGCGGCTCGCACACCACGACCGCGCTGACCATCGCTGCCGGCGGTGGTGGTGCGGTGAGCCTGGCGTCGCTGGTGGCTGGCGTCGCCGCGCTCGGCGCCGCCTAGTCGTTTCCGCTCAGCGCGTGGGGGCGACCATCAGTGGCGGGCACTCGACGTCGCTGCGCAGCTGCACGATGGCTCGGCCGACTGCGCACATGCCGTACACCGCCGACAGGTGATGGCGCGGATCAACCCGCAGGTCGGGAAACCAGCTCCCCGTCGCCGACCGGCGCCGGGCGAGTTCGCCGAGCGCCTCCTCCAACGAGTGCGCGTCGGCTGTGGGGCGCGCTTGCAGCACCCTGAGCAGCGTAGGGCTGGATGCCAGGTGCACGTCGCCGATCGGTCTCACCGGACTCGTCGCACGGCTGTCGCCACCGGCGTGTCCGACGCCGTTCGCCTCCCACCCGACGTGTGCGTGCTCGAGAATCCACGATCCGTCTGGGATGGGTGGTGGCGGGGGATCGGTGCGCTCGACGGAGAGCTCGTCGATGATCTGATCGATCGCCCCGTGGCCGATGTAACGACGCACGACCGAGAGGTTGTCGAGGAGGCCTGGTAGCCCACCGACGACATCGTCGGCGGCGAGCAGTCGAACCACCTCGACGTCGATCTCCTCGAGTGCATGTTCGAGCACGGCGCGGCCGCGGTCGAGATCGAGGAGGTGGGCGATGCGGGCGATCCCGTGGAGTGGGGCGCCGATGCCGGTCAGCCCGCCGACGATGAACGATGCGCCGCGCATCGTGAGTGCGCGGGTGCGCGCTCGTTCACACTCCGCTGGGATCTGCTTGGCGGCTGCGCAGAGGGTGTCGAACGTGGTCTCCGCCAGCGTCGTCGTGCGCGCATCGGCGGTGGCGACGGCGATCTCTGCGAGCGCGATACCGATCCCGGCGATGCCGCTGAGCAGGTCGATCGGGAGGCGCCCAATCGACCACAGATCGCTCGTGGGGTTGTAGCTCAAGCCCGTCCATCCCACGCGGCCATCGCGCTGTACCGCCTGCTCGGCGACGGCGCGAGCGATGTCCACGGCGTCGCCGAGACCGACACTTGGCGTACGCCGCTCAGTGGGAAGGCGGTCGAGCTGCGGACGGGGATCGATGCAATGCAGGTGCGAACGCACCAGCGCGAGGTTGGTGCTGCGGGTCGCGGCGTTGAGAGAGGCGAGTTCATCCAGCAGCCCAGGTAGGGCGGGGCGGTGGAACACGTCGGCGGCTACGCGTTCGTCGTTCAAGATGACGTCGGTCGAACCAGGGAGACTCTGCATCAGTGGGATGTCGAGCTGGCGAACCGCATTGACCTCGTCGGCGATGAACGCCGCGCCGTGCGGATCGACGGTGAGTGACTTCCAGAAGCGATCGATCTCGATCTCGCGGCGGACTCCATCGACGAGCCGGTCCGGCGACAGGCTCTGTTGAATCATTCGGCTGTAGATGTACGAGTTGCGATTGAGGAACCTCACCGGTGCACCGCCGAGTTGGGCGAGTGGCCCATCGGGAGCGGTCAGCTGCGATCGCTCGGCCGCGAGCCGCTCGTCCATGTTGCGGTAGCCGACCAGCACCTCGTCGAGGTGTTCGCGCGGATCGGCGCCGACGCCGTCGACCTGTGGCACGGGGTTGTCGCGCGGGCTGTCCGTGTACTCCCAGCCCAGTCGGAAACGACCCTCTTCGTCTCGTTGTAGGCGCGGTTGGCGGAAGGGAGCCTGCACCGAGTCGTCCGCCTCGAGCGGGCTCATGCGCAGCGCTCGGCGACCAACATCGGCGCCGACACCTGTGGAGAGCATGGCGGTTGCGCCGGGCCCCCGAAGCGAACGACGCAGCAGCTCGAGATCCAGCGCGGCGGAGTCGTCGCCGTACCTCGACGGTGCGCGAAACATCGTCTCCAGATCGATGATCTCGGGCCGGTCACCGTGGGCGACCAGATTCTCGTATGTGATGTCGTAGCCGCCGAGCGCCTGCACGATGCGGATCAACTCGCCGTAGCGGCGGTAGAAGCGAGCAACGCCGGGATCGTCTGTCGGTGCGGTGGGCACGAACTGCTCCCAGGTGTACGCGCCGCGCGTAACGATCGAGCGAGGCGACACGCCCGCCGACTCCGTGCTCAGCTCGCCGAGTAGCCCGACCAGCGCCGCACCGACGTCGAGGTTCTTCGGTTTGTAGACGACATGGCGACCGCCGTCGAAGCCGACGATGGCCACCGCGCGGCCGCCGCGATGGACATCGCCCGCATCGGACTCGATCGAGTCCACGCAGGCGATCGGTGCACCGTCGGCGAACTCGCGCGCCAACAGCGTCCGGTCGGCGGCGACCCGAGCGATCAGTTCCAGGGTCGCCTCGCGCCAGTAGAACGACGCAGTCCCAACGACTCGGGCAAGTACTGGATAGAGCGCGAACACGTCGAGCCACGCGTCGCGTGTCGCATGGGGTTGGAGCATGATCTCGAGAATCGATGCATCGAGCACGATCGCGCCCGCGTCGGCGCCACCACCGATCGACGGTGTGGACATCAGGGTCGGCGTGATGACCGTGGCGAGACGACGCGCCCAACCGCCGACCAGTTGCCGCCGCGCCGGCGCCGAGATGTCGATTGCACTGCGGTCCGCATGCTCATTGGTCGTCGCGATCGCCGCCCGCAGCAGCGGCGCAGCGGCAGCGTTCAGACTCCACGGTGCGTCGACCTCGTGACGGAGCTCGGGTGGTACGGCCTTGCCGAGCAGCTCGCCCACGCTGAACGGCTCGACGGTCTCGCTGCCACCGGCGGCATCGAGCACCCGGAGGAACTCGACCGCCCATCGAGGGAGCCCGCGGTCAGGCACCAGATCCACGTCGGACAGCATCAGCGTGAACCGCTCGTGGTCGATGCCGCGTGCGGCGAGCAGCCGCGTCAACGCGCCGTCGTCGCCGTTGGTGACGGCGTGCGACCAGGCCGTCCGCCGGTGGGCGATCTGCTCGTGGTCGGTCGGTGCCACGTGGCACCAGCGTTGCTCGGCGCGTTCGTACGGGTCGGCCGCCGCGGCGACGCCCGTAGTCGCGGATCGTCAGGCACGGGCGTGACGACCACGTCCTTGTCGCTGCGCGTCTCTCTGTCGTCTCGTCGTCGACGGCGCTGATCAGCGTGTCGAGGATGGTGCGGGTCGCCAGCCGGCTCCGGCGCGATCGCTCCAGCTCGACGGCAAACGACTCCTCGTCGGCGAAGCCGGCCTCCCACATCCAGATGCGGTAGTCGACCGACATGCGACACGAGGTGGCGCGGAGGTGCTCGAGCACCATGTCGCGCAGGCCCACCGCACCCATGCGCTCACGTGCGTGTCCGTAGATGTCGCCATCGACGAGTTGCGCTTGACGCACGAAGCTGTCGGCGTTGTCCACGTACTCGTTGGCCAGGCGAAGACCATTCACGATCTCCTGAGCGGTGCCGCGGTAGTTCCGGTTGGTGATCAACCACTGCTGCATTCGCCGGCACTTCGCCATGTCGACCATCAGCGCGTCGAACTCCTCGGCGACGAGATGATTCGCTGCCAACCAGCTGTTGAACGCCTCGTCGTCGCCCAGTTCGTGCGCCGTGCGGAACCGGCGGTGTTCCCCCTCGATCGCGGTCGCATCGAGCTCGAGGTCGAGCATGTCGAAGAACTGCAGGACGATGGCACGGTTCAAGCTGTTGAAGTTGAAGGCGTTGAAGTCGGGTCGATGCAGCGCTGCGTGGTACGCCAGTTCGGCCGGGGTGACGTTGTGGCCGTCGTGGTCGAGGTTGATGTCACGCTCGAGCGCGGCGTGCAGTACGTGGGGTCGCTGCAGTTCGAAGTCGCTCTCGAACGGAGCGAGGTCAGGATCGAGCTGGGCGATGGTGTCGAGCAGTGCGATGGCGTCGTCGCGTTTGACGTCGCGCGGAGCGTCGGTGGCGAACCGCTCGAACCGCTCGGCGTTGTGCGGGTCGAGGCCGTCGGCAATCGCCTGACGAACGACGGTGCGGATCGTGCGGTCGGCGTAGGGCAGCGCCAATCCCGCCTCGACCAGTCGGTCCCCGTCGCGGCTGTCGATGACGCCGCCGGTGCGCGCGTCGTCGATGGTGGCGCGGATGTTGACCATCGGTTCCGACAGCGGGCGATAGCCCGAGTCGGCGTCGCTGTGCACGATCGCGACTTCGTCGTCGCGGTCGACGGTTCCCGACTGGTACCAGTCGTACACCTGGCCGATCCCACGCATGCCGTACGGCGCAAGTTCCGCGGCGCGCATCGCTCCCATGCTGCTCGCGCCGAACACGTAAATGCCCTCGGACAGCGCCACGAGGATTTCCTTGTGCCACACGGCCATCTGTTGATGGAAGTAGCCATCGATGAGGCCGATCACCCGCGGCGCGTAGCGTCGCGCCGCGCTGATCAGGTCGAACTGTCCCGCTGGCGGGAGGAATGTGGCGTCGGGCAGGTGCCGGCGCGCCGTGTCGAGGTCGAGCGACGGTCCGAGAAAGACGACGACGTTCACGATGCTCGAGTTTCTTCGGCGGCCAGCTCGCGCATCTTGGCGATGAACGCACGACCGCGGCGCCCCGCTTGGTAGTTCGGAAACGGGTATCCCTCCAGGCCCGGGACGATGACCCGCACAGCCGGCACCCCGATGTCGTCTGCGGTGAGGTCGACCACGATGATGTGCTCGACACCCACGGCGCGCACGCGGTCGATCGTGGTCGAGAGGTCCTCTTCAAAGGTTGGCGCAGTCCCTGGACGGCGGACGGCCGCACTGATCGTGGGGCCTCCCAGCGCGTCATCGATCGTATGGTGGCGGTGGTCGCCCATGTCGCGATTGACCATGAAGCGACGATGATCGAACAGGTCGTCGCGCGATCCGGCGACGTACACGACTCGACCTTGGACCGCCTCGGTGATCGCTCGCACCATGGCGATTCCGGGGTCGAGGTGAGTCCCCATCCCCGAGTACAGCCCGAGCTCGCCGTGCTGGTCGAAGATCGTTGCCTGGTACGTCGGGAGGTCGGTGTCGATCGTGCAGTCGCGCAGGATCAGGTCGACATTCGCCGATGCGAGCCGATCGATCAGGTCGAGAGGGAGTGGGTCGTCGATCGTCGATAGATCGATGTGCGGTACCCGCGCCAAGGTGTAGCGCTCGGCGAGTGTCCAGTTGGTCGTGGCGTCGCGTTCGACCACTTCGTACAACGCGGCCAGCACCGCCTCCAACATGACGTTTCCCGATGCGAGTCCGTTCGAACCGGATTGGAACGACACCGCATCCCACCCGGTGTCCATGCGCACACCACCCATCCGTGCGGCGTGCAGCGGTACCCACATCGGCTGTTGGTCGATCAGGTCCCAACCCTCGACCCACCGCTCGGTGCGATCCGGGTGGAACAGGCTGTAGCGCGTGAGTGCCAGGTCGTCGACGTCGATGATCGCGGCGTCGGCGGCGAGCTCGGCGTGCGACGCTGCGGTCGGCTCGATCGAGGAGAACTCGGCGCAGTGCAGCTCGATCGCTTCCATGGCGGCCGACACCGTGGC
>JBCBSO010000144.1:0-8526 GCA_039819205.1 Actinomycetota bacterium | reverse complement strand
ATGCGCATCACCGGCTACCGAGACGTCCCACCGGCATGTCCGGTGCACCGCGGCCTGCCCTCTGGATCGATCACGTTGATCGTGAGCACCGGACCGCCGATCGAGGTCAGCGACACGGCCGAGGCCGGCCCGCACGAGCGCCGACGATTCCGTGCGGTCGTCGGGGGCCTGCACAGCCGGCCGGCATACATCCATCGCTCTGCTCCGGAGTCGGGTATCGCTGTCGACCTGCGGCCCGACATGGTCCGGCGTGTGTTCGGAGTCCCCGCTGCGGCATTGGCTGCCAGCTCGGTGGAACTGTCCGACGTGCTCGGCCGGCAAGGCGACGAGTTTGCCGAGCGCCTCTGCGAGCGGGCGACCTTGGCCGACCAGCTCGCCGAGTGCGAGCGGCAACTCGCCACGCTCGTCGACCACCACGAACGGGAGACGACTGCGACGGAGCGGCGTGCGTGGGGCCTCCTCGAAGGCAGCGACGGACGTCTGCCGATTTCGGCCGTGGCGGCCGACGTCGGCTGGTCGCGCCAACATCTCAGACGGAAGTTCGCCGCCGAGTACGGGATGGGCCCCAAAGATGCGGCACGCGTGATGAGGTTCGGGAAGGCCGTGGCAACGATGAAAGCAACGCCGACCCAATCGCTCGCCCAGGTCGCAGCTGACAGCGGCTTCTCCGATCAGGCGCATCTCACCCGGGAGTGGAACGATCTCGCCGGGTGCACACCGACCCAGTGGCGGGGCGAGGAACGTATTCCATCCGTTCAAGACCCGCGCGGCGGCCGGTGAGACGATGACTCGCGTGCAACACGGCGACCACCACTACTTCGTCCTCTCGACCACCGACGCCGACGCCAGTCGTCGCTTCTTCACGGAGCTCCTCGGCTGGCGTTTCGAGCAAGGTGAGCTGACCAACCTCGCATTCTTCGGTTCGCTCACCGACTCGCATGAACGGTCGATCTGGATCCACGTCGACGATCGCGACGCTGCCTGCGACCGCGTGCGGGAGCTCGGCGGCACCGTCGAGGCCACCACCGACGAACGGTCGGGTGCCAACGCGATCTGCCGCGACGATCAGGGCAATCGCTTCCACTTCGGGACGCTCATCGAGGAGTTCCGCAACTACCCGCACCCGCCAGCTGCGCCGATCGGCGAACTCGGCTACTTCACCTATCCGGTCGGCGACACCGCCCTCGGCGCCGCGTTCTACGGCGCACTCTTCGGTTGGGAGTTCACCGCTCCCGGCGAGGCGGGCGTACAGGCCGACTACCGGCACTGCACCAACGGAACGCTGCCGTTCGGGCTAACAGCGGGCGGCGAGATCAGCCCAGCGTTCTACTTCGTCGGCAGCGACCTCGAACGTGCCGCGACGCAGATCCAGACACTCGGCGGCGAGGTGGGGACACGTATCCATAGCGAGACCGGCGACACGCTCGCCGGCTGCTGCGACCCCACCGGCGTGCGCTTCGCGCTGTGGGCGCCAGCACCGGGATTCTGACCGCCATCGCCCACCGGTGAGGGCAACGCAACCAGCGCAATATCGGGATTTTTCTCCTCGCGGCTGTCGAATCACGTGGACCGCAGCGTCACCTTCGTGACCCATCAACACGAAAGCGAGAATGGTCCCAATGGAATACATGATCCTGCTGTACAGCGACGAGAGCGCACGCCCAGACTTTGCGCCGGGCACACCGGAATTCGAATCGATGATGTCGGACTGGATGACCTTCAATCAGGAGCTCATCGACAGCGGCAACTTCGTCACTGGCGGAAGCCTGGCCCCGAGTTCGTCGGCCACGATGCTGCACAAGTCGTTCGACGGAAGCACGTCGACGGTCGACGGTCCATACGCCGAGACGAAAGAACAGATCGGTGGGTACTACCTGGTGCGCGCCAACGATCTCGACCACGCCCTGGAAATTGCGAAGCGCATCCCAATTCCGGCCGGCTCGTTTGAGGTGCGACCGATCGACTTCCGCCCAGACGCCTGATCGATAACTCATCACCGCTGGATCGAGTTTGACCCGCCCCTGAGTCATGGCCACCGAGCCGGACGTCGACGATGCGCTCACCCAGTTGGCCCGCAACGACGCGGGACGAGTGGTGGCGATCGTGGCGCGCCGGTTCGGTGACCTCGACCTTGCCGAGGATGCGGTGCAAGACGCGCTGGTCGAGGCCGGCGAACGCTGGCCGACGACTGGCGTTCCCGACAACCAGGCGGCGTGGCTCCACCAGGTGGCCCGGCGCAAAGCGATCGACCGGCTGCGCCGGGCTGACGCAGCAGTGCGCCGCGAACGCAGGGCACGCGACGGTCGTGACGGCGATGGTGAGGCGGCAGATCCGATGCCGCTGCTCACCGATCGGGGGCTCGATCCAGGCGATGAACGGCTACGGCTCATCTTGTTGTGCTGTCACCCCGCCTTGGACCCCGACACACAGGTCGCGCTGACGTTGCGGCTCGTCGGGGGCCTGACGACCGACGAGATCGCTGCTGCGTTTCTCGTCCCGACGTCGACGCTCGCCCAGCGGATCAGCCGAGCCAAGCGCAAGATTCGCGATGCGGCGATCCCGCTATCGCTGCCCGACCGGCTCGAGGAGCGACTCGGGGTGGTCCTCGACACCTTGTACCTGATCTTCAACGAGGGGTACCTCAGCCGCGGGGCCAACGCGCCTGCCACCCGCGTCGATCTCTGCGCTGAGGCAATCCGCCTCACCGATGTTGTGGTCGGCCTGAGCGACCGCCGTCCAGAAGCGTGCGGACTGTTGGCCCTGATGGGGTTCGTCCACGCGCGACGCGATGCACGGGTGGTCGACGGATCACTCGTGTTGCTCGATCAGCAGGATCGGACCCGCTGGCACGTCGACGAGGTACATCGTGCCAACTCGCTCCTACACGAGGCGATGACTGCTCGTCGCCCAGGACCGTTCCAGCTCCAGGCGATCATCGCCGCACATCACGCCAACGCCCGTGAACCCGATGACACCGACTGGGGGCGAATCAACGCGCTCTACGAACAGTTGGCGCAGATGCGCCCATCGCCAGTTGTCGAGGTGAACCGCGCGGTGGCGGTGACGATGGTCAACGGACCGACAGCGGGGTTACAGGTGCTCGACGAGATCGACGGCCTCGACCAGTACCACCTCTTTCATGCGACGCGCAGCGAGCTGCTCCGGCGCGCCGGACGCGTGGAGGAAGCCGAAGCCGCCCGAATGACGGCGCACGCGCTGGCGACGAATCCCGCTGAACGACGTCTGCTCGCCCGCCGCCCCGTGCGTTAGATCCGGACGGTGCGCTCGATCACTAGACGAGACCGGCGCGCCGCGCCGCGGCCGCCGCTTCCGTACGGTTGTCGACCGCCAGCTTGGCGAGGATGCGCGAGACGTGGACGCTCGCCGTCTTGGCGCTGATGAAGAGCTGCTCGCCGATCTGCTTGTTGGTGCACCCGTCGGCGACGAGTCGCAGGACGTCGAGTTCCCGCTCGGTCAGCGGCGACGTGTGCGTGCCGTCGTGGCCGGCGCCGTGGTCGTTGCGTTCGAGTCCAGCGTGCTGGAGGAGCTGCTGCGCGGCGGAAACCAGCGGCGTCGCGCCCAGCTCCGACGCAACAGTCACCACGGCCACGAGTTCGTCGCGCGCAACAGCCCGCTCGCCGGCTCGAAGCGCGGCTTGGGCGAGCTCGTAGCGAGTACGCGCCGTCTCCCACACAACGCCCGCCCGCTCCCACGCCTCGACCGCGGCGCGCCACAGATCGTGATCGGGCCGCCCGATGGCGGTCGCGTGGTGGGCTCGTCCCTCGGCCAGCAGTGCGGCGATCCGTGGCTCGTGGTCGATGTCGGCGACGTGTTCGTCGACCAGGCGCTCGAGATCGGCGAGTTCGCCGGTCGCCGGATGTCCCTTGGCGGCGGCGTCTCCGTTGTCCGCGAGATGCCCGTTGTCTGGGGTCGGGGTAGCCGCCAGCTCGAGGCCGCGCACGCGCAACGCCATCTCCACGGCGACCACCAGCGGTTGCGCCAACCCCCGCTCGACCGCGTCGTGGGCGGCTGCGATGTCACCTTCTGCAATGGCCAACTCGCACATGTTGGGCCAATAGTCGAGCAGCATCTGCGGGTCGATGGCGTGCGCAGTTTCCGGGTCGACCTGGTCGAGCACACGGTGCGCATCGGCGAACTCGCCGCGCCGAATCGCAACGACGACGCCCTTCTGCACGCCCCACAACGCCGAGAGCATCCCTTCGGGACGCCGCACCATCGCCAGCGCCTCCGTCGCCTCGTCCCACCGACCGCGGTCGCGCAGCGCGTCGGCGAGGTTCGATGTGATGAAGAACGCCGAGAAGATTCCCTCCTCGCCATACCCCGCGGCGACGTCGAGCCCAGCGCGCGCCATGCGTTCGCACTCGTCGAGGTACCCAGCGGCATGCATCGCCGAGCTGTAGTTCGTGTACGCCCGAAGCAGCTCGTGGCTGTCGTCTTCGGTTTCGGCGATGGCGAGCGCCTGATCGAGCATGGCCGCACCCTCGCTGTAGCGCCCGTTGTGGGCGAGCACCGACCCGAGACTGTTGAGGGCGTGGCCCTCGACCCGCCGGCTTCCGGTGCTGCGGGCGACGTCGATCGCCGACCACAACACACGCTCGGCCTCGTCGCGCTCGGTAGCCAGCATCAGATTCTGTCCGAGGCCTGCCAACACACGGGCGCGTTCAGCGGTGGGCGGCTGTGCCGGGACGAGTTCGGCGGCCCGTCGCAGCACATC
This sequence comes from Actinomycetota bacterium, assembly GCA_039819205.1. Classification (GTDB taxonomy): domain Bacteria; phylum Actinomycetota; class Acidimicrobiia; order Acidimicrobiales; family Ilumatobacteraceae; genus JABSQH01. The sequence continues at coordinate 3,791 of JBCBSO010000144.1, read as the reverse complement.
GAGCGCTTCACCGGCGCGACCCGATGCCCACAGGTACCGGCCGAGTTGTGCGTCGGCGACTCCCGATTCGGTTGCCGTGGGCTCCTCGGCGACATCGATCGCCTCGCGCTGCAGCAGGGCGGCACGAACGGGATCGCCCGACGCAAAGGCGCATGCCGCTGCACGCCGGCCAAGCGCGTCGCGCGTCGTGCCGAGCAGCGATTCCGGAGCATCGAGGTCGTCCCAGAGGTCGAGCACCGCTTCGAGTTGGGTGAGCGCTTCGGCAAAGGCCAGCTGCGACTCGGCGACGTCGGCGGCGGCCATGAATGCCGGCGCCGCACGTGTCGGGTTGCGCGACTCGCGGTAGTGCCATGCCAGCTCAGCCGGTGATCCCCCGCGTATGGCGCTCCGCTCGGCGTGTGCCTCGAGCGCTACGGCGTACCGTGCGTGCACCCGTTGGCGCTCGCGTGGCAACAGCGTGGAATACACGGCCTCTTGCACCAGCGCGTGGCGAAAGCGCAGCGTGCCGTCCTCGTCGACGATCAGCACCTGCTGATCGACCGAGTCGTGGAGGCACGCGGTGAGCTCGTCGACATCGAGCTCGGCGACGACCTCAAGTAGCTCTTCGCGTACCGACTCGCCGCCGACCGCCACGATGCGCATCACCTGCTGGGCTGCCGGCGACAGTGCGTCGACCCGCGCCAAGATCAGCGACGAGAGCTCGGGGCGAATCGAGTCGGCCCCGCGAGCGATGGCGTCGAGCAACTCGACAGCGAAGAAGGCATTGCCCTGCGACCGATCGGCGACCGCGGCCAACGTGCGCGCTGCCGGGATTCGTCCCAATCGCTCCACGGCGAGCTGACGTAGCTCCTCGTCGTTGAACGGACCCAGCGTGATGTGTCCCACGGCGCGACGCCGATCGAGATCAGCAACAACACCTCGAAGTGGGTGGGCGCGGTGCAACTCGTCGTTGCGATACGTGACAAGCAGCGTCGCCCGCGTGCCGACAAGTCGATCGGCCAGGTACAGCACGAGGTCGCGGGTCGATGGGTCGGCCCAGTGCAGATCTTCGAGCACGATGCACACCGGACGAATCTCGGCGAGCGACTGCAACAGTGCGCCGAGCGCGTGGAACACCGGAAGCTGCGTTGGTTCGGGGTTCGACCACGCAATCGAACCATCTGCCGTTGCGGCGGTGGGGGACGCCGACAACACATCGGGGAGCACGCGCCCCAACTCGGGGAGCGAGGTCACCGCCGGCGCAACGTCGTCTGGGTCGAACTGGCCGAGCAACGCCTCGACCGCTTGGGCGACCGAGACGAACGGCAAGGCGCTGTGTGCTGTGTGGATGCACGCTCCCCGGCCGAATGCCACCGCTGTCGTGGGGATTCGCGCGACTAACTCCTCGATGAGGCGCGTCTTGCCGACCCCGGCCTCACCGGCGACCAGCCAGGTCCGGGGACCGGTGTGATCGTCGACAGCCCGGATCAACGTCGAGAGTTCGTCCTCACGCCCAATGAAGGCGGCCGGTGACAGGGTCACCGAACGAGTATCGCAGAGGACCCCACGGCACAATCCGGCTGCGGCGTCCGCCGACGTGGCCACCAACGGATGGCACGTCGCCGACGGTCGACGGTTGCGGCGAGCTGGTTGCGGGTTGCCCGATCGAGGGAATCCGCCTGCTGTGCGGTGACGATGGCGTAGGTGGTGTCGGGATGGTCGTGCATTGGGGGCCTCCGGCGGTGAGGGCGGTGTCAGAACACCGTCCACACTGCGCCGTAAGGCACCCTGCGCACATCGGGCAGATGCCTACATCTGCGCGGTCGGACTACCTGAGTTCGTGCGTACTACCTGAGTCCGAGGACTCGCCCGACTCAGCCACCGGAAACGTCGGCCACCTTCTCCTTGCCGGCCTTGATGAACGGCATCATGTCGCGCAGCTCGCCACCGATCTCCTCGATCGCGTGGCCCTTGCCCTCTTCTTGCATGCGCGAGTAGTTCGGGCGGCCGGCCTCGGACTCGGCGATCCACTCGGCGGCGAACTCGCCGCTGCGGATCTCGCCGAGGATCTTGCGCATCTCGTCCTTGGTCGCTTCGGTGACCACCCGCTGGCCGCGGGTGAGGTCGCCGTACTCGGCGGTGTCGGAGATCGAGTAGCGCATCCCGGCGATGCCTTCTTCGTACATCAGGTCGACAATCAGCTTCACCTCGTGAAGGCACTCGAAGTAGGCCATCTCAGGGGCGTAACCGGCTTCGACCAGCGTCTCGAAGCCCGCCCGCACGAGGGCGGTGAGGCCACCGCACAGCACCGCCTGCTCACCGAACAGATCGGTTTCGGTCTCTTCGGCGAAGGTCGTCTCGATCACGCCGGCCCGGGTGCCGCCGATGGCGTCGGCGTAGCTCATCGCCACGTCGCGCGCCGACCCCGTGGCGTCCTGAGCGACGGCGATCAGCGCGGGTACGCCACCACCTTCGGTGTACGTGCGACGTACCAGGTGGCCCGGCCCCTTGGGGGCGATCATGATCACATCGACGCCCGCCGGCGGCTGGATGCGGTCGAAGCGGATGTTGAACCCGTGGGCGAAGGCCAGGGCGTTGCCATCGCTCAGGTTGGCGGCGATGTGTTCGTCGTAGATCCGCTTCTGCTCGGTGTCGGGTGCCAGCAGCATGATCACATCGGCCCAGGCAGCGGCCTCGGCGATCGTCATCACGGTCAGCCCGGCAGCCTCGGCTTTCGCCGCAGAGGACGACTCGGGACGAAGCCCGACGACGACGTCGACGCCGGAGTCCTTCAAGTTGAGCGCGTGGGCGTGGCCCTGCGAGCCGTAGCCGACAACGGCCACCTTCTTGCCTGCGATGATCGACGCATCGGCGTCTTCGGCGTAGTACACGGTGACGGCCATCTCAGCCAGCCTTTCCAGTGGTCGGTGTGGGGGAAGAACTCAGGGCGCGCAGCCGGGCGTTGCGATCGAGCTTGGGAAGCGCCACCCGGCCGGTGCGCTGGAGCTCCACGATGCCATACCCACTGAGCAGGTCTTCAAAGTCGTCGAGCTTGTCGGGATGACCCTCCAAGCTCACGGTGAGGGCCGACTCAGCAACGGCGATGATCTTGCCCTCGAAAATGTTGATCAGCTCCACGACGTGACTGCGTGTCTCGTCGCTGGCCTTCACCGTGGCGATGAGCAATTCGCGTTCGACCGAACGACGTGGATCGAGCTCGGAGATCTTCACCACGTCGATCAACTTGAAGAGTTGCTTGGTGATCTGCTCAAGCGGGGTCGACTCGACGTCGACCACGATCGTGATTCTGCTCATGCCTTCGTCTTCAGCTGGTGCGACCGCCAGCGAGAAGATGTTGTAGCCGCGTCGGGCAAAGAGCCCGGCCACGCGGGCGAGGACACCGGGCCGGTTCTGCACGAGCACCGACAAGATGTGGTGGTTCAGCGTGTGCCCGCCGTATTGGTTGATCGTCGTCATGAGCGCAGCTCCTGACGGCCCAGCCGGCGGAGCGCCAGCGAGCCGGATGGTGATGGGGTCTGGGGGCGCAGCCCCCTGGATGTGGTTGTCACTTGATGTCTCCGTTCAGCGGCTCTCGGGGCGACGGAGGTGGTGGGCCTCGTCGGCCTGTTGGGGGTGGAGGATCAGGTCGTCGTTGCTGACGCCGGCGGGAACCATCGGGAACACCTTTTCGCCCGGATCGCAGCGGAACTCGACCACGACGCTGCGGTCGGTGATCGAGTTCGCCTTCTCGATGGCCGGGCCAACCTCTTCGGGCGACTCGACGCGGATGCCAACGGCGCCCATCGACTCGG
>JBCBSO010000143.1:0-8527 GCA_039819205.1 Actinomycetota bacterium | reverse complement strand
CCCGCGTCGATCAAGTGCAACTCCAACTCGACGCCAACCGTCGGACGCGGGTTGCTCGTGAAGTTGATCGTCATGGGCGTGGCGGTTGGTGCCGGCGCGTACTCAGCTCCGGTAGTCGTCGAGTTGCGCAGCGATTTCTTCTGGTGTGACCGGTGGAGCGAAGCGGGCGACGACGTCGCCGGCGCCATTCACGAGGAACTTCTCGAAGTTCCAGGTGATGTCGTTCGAGTCGCCGTCGCCGGGTTGTTCGCGCTTCAAGAAGTCGTACAGCGGCGCCGCACCATCGCCGTTGACCTCGATTTTGGAGAACATCGGAAACGTCACGCCGAACTCGGTGGTGGCGAACTCGAGGATCTCGGCGTCGGTGCCTGGTTCCTGATTGGCGAACTGGTTGCACGGAAAAGCCAGCACGGTGACGTCGTCGTTGTCGTCGTGGAGCGTACGCAGACCTGCGTACTGCGGGGTGAGGCCTCAATGGGTGGCGACGTTGACCACCAAGCAGAGCTGGCCGGCGAACTGATTGAACGCAACCGTGTCGCCGGTGATCGAGGTCATCTCGAAGTCGTGGAACGTGCTCATGGCCGACGACACTAGACCGCCATGAGCGGCACACAGACCTCCGCCGACGATGCGCATGGGATGTCGGTGCGCGACGTGGCCATCGACGGATCGGGCGATTCCGGAGCGAGCCAGGTGATTCGCGTGGTGACGATCGAGCGGCCGGCGGTGCGTAACGCAGTCGACGGCCCGACCGGCCAGCTGTTGTATGACGCATTCGTCGAACTCGACCGCGACGAGCGCGTGTCAGCCGCCGTGCTCACCGGCGCCGACGGGACGTTCTGCGCCGGTGCCGATCTGGGGGCGATCTCCGACGGACGCGGCAACCGTGTCACCGAGGACGGCCCGTCAGACATCGTCGGCACGGTGGGTCCGATGGGCCCGACTCGGCTCGACCTCGATACGCCGGTAATCGCCGCCGTCGAGGGGTACGCAGTCGCCGGCGGATTGGAGCTCGCACTGTGGTGCGATCTGCGCGTGGCGGCCGATGATGCGGTGTTCGGCGTGTTCTGTCGCCGCTGGGGTGTGCCGCTGATCGATGGCGGCACGGTGCGTCTGCCGCGTCTCATCGGTGAATCCCGGGCCACCGATCTCATCTTGACGGGGCGTGAGGTGCGCGCCGATGAGGCCGAACGCATCGGCTTGGCCAACCGGGTCGTCGCCAGCGGGACCGCACTCGATGCATCGATCGAGCTCGCGGCGCGCATCGCGGCGTTTCCACCGCGTTGTGTCCGCAGCGACCGTCGTTCGATGCGCGATCAAGAGGGTCGAGCGCTCGGCCAGGCTCTGGCCCGCGAGGTCGAGCTCGGAATGGACACGATCCGCTCTGGCGAGACGTTGCGGGGCGCCGCCCGGTTCGCCGCAGGAGAGGGTCGCCACGGCGCCGGCACCGACCAACGTTGACGCCGTACGCCGCACGGTCGTTCGGTCGCCGACGAGCTGTTGGCGGGTGACGGCCTGAACGGGCACTAGCATTGCCGGGACTGATGTCCGACGATCGACAACGAAGTTGACGCCGTTCCTGACCGCCCTGGGTCTGTTCGGCGCGATCGCCCTGATCGCCGCCAACGGCTACTTCGTCGCCGCGGAGTTCTCCTTCGTAGCGGCTCGGCGGTCGAGGTTCATCGAACGCGCCGACCAGGGCGACAAGAAGTCCGCTCGTGCGGTGACGGTGCATCGCCGCCTGAGCTTCATGCTCTCGGGCGCGCAGCTCGGCATCACGGTCACCACGCTGGTGCTGGGCTTCATCGCCGAACCGGCCATCGCCGCGGTGATCGAACCGCTGCTCGATGTGCTCGGCGTGCCGTCATCGGCCACGTTCGGCATCTCACTGGTGATCGCGTTCGTGCTGGCCACCGGAATTCAGATGGTGTTCGGCGAGTTGGCGCCGAAGAATCTGGCCATCGCCAAGCCCGAACCGGTGGCCCGGGCGTTGGCGCCGTCCACGCTGATATTCATGCGCGTCGCCGGGCCGGTGATTCGGTTGTTCGACGGAGCGGCCAACCGGCTGTTGCGAGTACTCGGTATCGAGCCGGTCGACGAGTTGCACGGTGCGGTGTCCGCCGAGGAGCTCGACTTGATCGTCGACTCGTCGGCGGAGAGCGGCACGCTGACGCCGTCGCAGGCGGCGCTGCTCGAACGGGCGATCGACTTCCCCGCGCTCGAAGCAGCCGACGCGATGATTCCGTGGAACCGGGCGGTCACGATCGGTGCCACAGCAACCGCTTCGGACCTCCGCGACGCAATGTCGTCGACGCACTCCCGATTCCCCGTGATCGACGACGAGGGCGGCGTGCTCGGCATCGTGCACGCCAAGGATCTCCTCGGTGTGGAACGCACCGCATACGACGCCACGCTGGTCGAGGAATTGGCCCACCCGGTGCATGCGGTTCCGGAGGCGGCCGGGCTCAACACGGTGCTCGCCGAACTGCGGTCGCACTCCACCGAGATGGCGCTGGTGATCGATGAGTACGGCGCACCGGCCGGCATCATCACGCTGGAAGACATCGTCGAGGAGCTGGTTGGTGAGATCGAAGACGAATACGACCCGGCTGAACTGCACATCGACCAGATCGCCGACGGGGTCTGGTCGATCGACGCCGCCACACGTCCCGACGAGGTTGAGCGATTTGCCGGGCTGAGCCTTCCCGAGGGGGAGTACGACACGGTCGCCGGTTTGATGCTCGACCGGTTGGAGCGGATCGCCGGGGTCGGTGACTCGATCGCCGTCGACGGGATCGAGCTGACGGTGCTCGATGTTGACGGCTACAGCATCTCGCGAATTCAGCTGCGATCCCTGGTCGACCCCGACGACACCGACACGGAGGACGCGTCGTGACGTCTGCGCTGGTGGCATCTGGCCTCGTCGCGGCCGACGAGGGCATCAGCGTCAACGTGACCGGGCTCGTACTCGCGGTTGTGTTCCTGGCGCTCAACGGCTTCTTCGTTGCCGCCGAGTTCGCGCTGTTGGCCTCGCGCCGCTCACGAATCGAACAGCTCGAGGCGGAAGGCAACCGCCGCGCCAAACACGCCGCGGCCGGATTGCGCGAGATCACGCTGATGCTGGCCGGAGCGCAGCTCGGCATCACGATGTGTTCGCTCGGGCTCGGCGCAGTCGCCGAACCCGCCGTCGCCGGGGTGATCGAGGGGATCCTCGGGGAAGCGTTCAGCCTGTCGGGCACCGCGCGGCACATCATCGCCTTTGTCATCGGCTTGTCGATCGTGGTGTTCTTGCACATGGTGGTCGGCGAGATGGCCCCCAAGTCGTGGGCGATCTCGCACCCTGAAGACTCGGCGTTGCGGTTGATTCGTCCGTTTCGCGCCTTCGTCACTGTGCTGCGCCCGTTGATTCGGGCGTTGAACGGCATCGCCAATGTGGTCGTGAAGGCCGTTGGCGTCGAGCCGCAAGACGAGCGCGCGATGGCCCACTCCGCACCAGACCTGCTGCTGTTGCTCCACGAGTCGGCCGACTCGGGAGGTATCGCTCAGCAGGAACACGAGTTGTTGACCCGATCGTTGGAGCTGTCCGGACTGACCGCGGTCGACGCGATGACCACGCGTCGCGACATCATTGCCGTCGCTGCCGACGCGACCGCTGCCGAGGCCGCCGCCGAGGCGCATCGCACCGGGCGGACCCGCGTGGTTGTGCACCAAGACGACCTCGACCACATCGCCGGCTTCGTACACGCCAAGGACCTACTGCGCCTGCCGCAGGGGACGTGGCCGACCACCACGGTGTCGTCGGTCGTGCGGCCGATCATGGTGACGCCCGAGCACCACCGCCTTGAAGATCTGCTGGTGGAGATGCGCACCGACCGCCAACACATCTCGCTCGTCGTCGACGAACACGGCACGGTGCTCGGTGTCGTCACGCTCGAGGATGTGATCGAAGAGCTGATCGGCGACTTCGCCGACGAGTCCGACGACCGCATCGGCGGCTGTGAGCGGCTGACCGACGGGTCGTACCGGATCTCGGGGTCGATTCGGGCGGACGAGTTCGCGGCCTGCACCGGCGCCGAGTTGCCCGACGGCGACTGGCAGACGTTGGCCGGCTACGTGATCGACGCGCTCGACGAGATTCCCAACGTGGGTGACGTGATCACCACGAACGTCGCCCGCTTCGAGGTGGTCGAGATGGACGGGTTCGCCATTGAAACGCTGCTGGTGAACGTGCGCGAGCACGCCGCCGCCGATGTATTGCGCAGCACCGACGGCTGAACGCTCCCGCAACGGCGCATTCCGTAACGACTCATTCCAGGCGGATACGGTCGGGGCGTGCCGATCCCCAAGCGGTGGCTGAACGACGAAGAGACCGTCGCTGTCGATCTGCATCCTCACTGGTCGTACCTGGTGGCCCCTGTCGTGGCGGCGGTCGCCGCCATCGTCGCCGGCGTGGTCGCCCTCCGCACGACCGACCCCGACGAGTGGACGCGCGACGTCGCCGGGTGGGGTGCGGTCGCGCTGCTCGTCGCGTCGGTGTTGTGGCTGGTGGCGCGGTACCTGCGGTGGAGTTCGTCGAGCTTCGTCATCACGAACGACCGGCTGATCTATCGCACCGGCGTGCTGTCGCGGCGCGGGATCGAGATTCCGTTGGAGCGGGTCAATTCGGTGCACTACGAACAATCGCTCGGCGGTCGGCTCATCGGGTCCGGGACGCTGATCGTCGAGTCGGGCGGTGAATACGGCCGTCAGCACTTTGTTGGCATCCGCGACCCGAGTCGCATCCAACGCGCGCTTCATCACCAGCTCGACGTGAACGAGCAGCGCAACCGTGGGGCCGATGTTGCGTCGGCCGACGTCGTCGGCCAGATCGAGCGCCTCGAAGCGATGCGCGCTCGTGGGACGATTACCGACGAAGAGTTCGAACTCCACAAACGGCGACTGTTGTAACGGTTACAGCACGCGGGCTGGGCCCGACGGGCGAACGATGGTCCACTCGTCGCCGAACCGAACTCCGGGCGCGGCGAGCGCAACGATCGACCCGCCAAACCCTCCGCCGGTGAGGCGGGCCCCGAACACGCCGGGGATCGCCCGTGCGGCATCGACGGCCGCGTCCAGCGCCGGCGTCGAGATCTCGTAGTCGTCGCGCAGGCTGGTATGTCCGTCGTTCATCACGGCGCCGGCGGCGTCGAGATCACCGGAGCGGAACGCTCGTGCGACGTGGCGCACGCGTTCGTTCTCGGTGATCACGTGGCGGGACCGTCGTACAAGCACTGGATCGTCGAGCGCGGCGAGGTCGTCAACGGTGGCGTCGCGGAGCGGACCGATGTCGGCTTCAGCACGGGCGCATTCCGTGACGCGGTCGGCGTACCCCGAGCCGACGAGCGTGCGCGGCTCGACGAAGCGCACCGCGATTCGCGCCTCGCTCGGCACCGGTACGGGTTCGACTGACTCGGCACGACAGTCGATCAACACGGCGTGTCCCTCAACGGCTGACGCGATGCACAACTGATCCATGATCCCTGTCGGTACACCCGTCGCCTCGTGTTCGGCGGCTCGGGCGGTGGTCGCGAGCTCGTGCGGCGTTCCATCGAATCCGAGCGCCAACCCCACGGCGCACAGCAGCGAGGCGCTTGACGACAGCCCGGCGCCTGCCGGCAGTGTGCTGTCGACGGTGCCGGTCATGCCGATGGTGGCGCCCATGTGGCGGGCCATCGCCGCAACGAAGCGGGCCCACGCGGGCTCGATCGTTGCTGGGTCGTTGCGAACGGGCAGGTCGAACGAACAGGGTTGCGGGTCGAGCGACGAGCGCAGCTCGACGACGTCGCCGCCGGGTTGCACCGTGATCGTGATGCCGGTGTCGATGGCCATCGGCATCACCAAGCCGCCGACATAGTCGGTGTGGTCGCCGATGAGATTCACCCGTCCGGGAGCGTGCACCACGCGCGGCATCGGGCGGACGGTATCGGATCTGCAACACTCGCCGTCATGCCACGCGCTGCGCTGTCCACGGGTATCGAGGTCGAGTACACGACCGATGGCGATCGCGCCGATCCACCACTGCTCCTGGTGAGCGGATACACCGCGCAGTACGTCTCCTGGCGCCAAGGACTCACCGATGCGCTCGTCGCTCAAGGCCTGTTCGTCATTCGCTTCGACAATCGCGATGTCGGGTTGTCGTCGAAGCTCGACGGCCAGCACATTCGTCCCGACGCAGTGCTCAGCGCCCAGCTCGACGGCACACCGATGCCGGAGGTCCCGTACACACTGTCGGAGATGGCCGCCGACGGCATCGCACTGCTCGATCACCTCGGTATCGAGCGCGCCCACATCGTCGGCGGCTCCATGGGTGGGATGATCGTGCAGACGATGGCCATCGAGCATCCCGCACGGGTGGCCAGCCTGACCTCGATCATGTCGAGCATCGGCGACATGCGCGTCGGGCGTCCAACGCCTGAGGCGCGCGATGTGCTTCTCGCCCCGCAGCCTGCAGATCGCGAAGATTACATCGCAGCGGCCCTGAACAGTGAGGTGTGGGCGTCGAAGCGCTACTGGGATCCCGACGACGCCCAGCAGAACGCCGCCACCCAATACGACCGGTGTTATTACCCAGAGGGTGCGACCCGGCAGCTCGCGGCGATCTACGCCAGCGGCGACCGCAGCGAGGCGCTGGCCGAGCTCGACGTGCCGACCCTGGTGATCCACGGTCGCGACGACACCTTGATCACGCCCGATGGCGGCGAGCGGACCGCCGAGCTCATTCCCGGCGCCCGGTACCTCTACGTGTCCGACATGGGCCACGACATGCCGGCACCGCTGTGGCCAATGTTCGCCGAGGTCATCGGCGGACACACGCGGGTCGCCGAGTAGACCGGTCAACCGCAGACCACCACCGACAGAAACGGAGCACCCCCAACAATGTCTGGACCACTGACCGGCTACCGGGTCATCGAAATCGCCGGGATCGGACCGGGACCGTTCGCCGCCATGCTGCTCGCCGACATGGGCGCCGAAGTGATCCGTGTCGAGCGGGTCGGCGCCGTGCGGCCGGCGACCGACGACCGACCGCATTGGGACGTGATGTTGCGCGGGCGGCGCAACATCGCCCTCGATCTCAAGCAACCCGATGGTGTCGAGACACTGCTCGCTTTGGTCGAGTCGGCTGACGCGCTGATCGAGGGCTTCCGTCCGGGCGTGACCGAGCGGCTCGGCATCGGGCCCGACGACTGCGCGGCACGCAATCCCAAGCTGGTGTACGGCCGGATGACCGGCTGGGGCCAAGAGGGCCCGTACGCCAGCGCGGCTGGCCACGACATCAACTACATCTCGCTGGCCGGTGCGTTGGCCCACTTCGGCCGCGCCGGTGAGGCACCGGTGCCACCGCTCAACATGGTGGGCGATTTCGGCGGCGGTGGGATGTTTCTCGCCTATGGCGTGGTCTGCGCGCTGCTCGAGGCGCAACGCAGTGGGCAGGGGCAGGTGGTCGACGCGGCCATGGTTGACGGTTCGGCGATTTTGATGACGATGTTCTGGGCGTTTCGTTCGATCGGCATGTTCGACGAGCAGGCGCGCGGGACGAACCTGCTCGACACCGGAGCGCACTTCTACGACGTGTATCGCTGCGCCGACGGCGAGTACATCTCCTTGGGCTCGATCGAGCCGCAGTTCTATGCCGAGCTGATGCGTCTGACGGGGCTTGATGGCGACGCCGACTTTGCTGCGCAGATGGACAAGACGAAGTGGCCTGAGCTGAAGCAGCGGCTGACCGTCATCGACACCGCGCAGAAAAACATCACCGAGCTGTCGACCCAGGTGGTCGGCCTGCAGGACATCCTCGCCAACAAGCAGGCCCGTGGCCAGTTCGGCGAGATCCAGTTGAACGACCTGGTGACCCAGACCCTGCCGCCCAGCGCCTATCAGTTCCAGGCGCCGATCGGCGAGAACCGCCGGGTCGACTGCCTGCTGACCCTGCCCAACCCGCCGGGCCCGATTGCGATCGATGCCAAGTTCCCGCTCGAGAGTTTCGAGGCACTGCGCCAAGCTGGTTCCAAGGAGGAGAAGACCGTCGCGCGCAGGGCTTTCGGGGCGGCCGTCAGGGTCCACATCAAGGCGATCAAGGAGCGCTACATCGTGCCCGGCGAGACCGCCGACTGCGCGCTGCTCTTCCTGCCCAGCGAAGCCGTCTATGCCGAGCTCCACGCCGAATTGCGGGAGGTCGTCGAGGATTCTTACCGGGCGCGCGTCTGGATCGTCTCGCCGACCACGCTCATGGCGACGCTCAACACGGTGCGCGCTGTCCTCAAGGACGTGCGCATGCGCGAGCAGGCCCACCTGATCCAGGACGAGGTCCGCAAGCTGCTGGACGACATCGGCCGCCTCGACGACCGCGTCGGCGCGCTCGAAAAGCACTTCGACCAGGCCGAGCGCGACATCAAGCAGATCCGCATCTCGACCGACAAGATCGCCAAGACCGGCGGCCGCATCGAGGACCTGGAGGTCGAAGAAGTCGAGGATTCCTCGGACGCCCTGG
>JBCBSO010000142.1:0-8528 GCA_039819205.1 Actinomycetota bacterium | reverse complement strand
GAGGCGGACGACGGTCAGCTTGGCTACGGCAACCCCAACGTCGTCAACGATCCGTCGACGGTCGGAACGGTGCCGCTCGGGCCGGGTCGCACCGCTGAGAAGATCACCGCTGGCCGATTCCACACCTGCGCCCTGCTCGACGACGGCAACGTCCGCTGCTGGGGCGAGCAGAACGCAATCACAGGCCAACCGGAGGACATCGGCGAGAACGAACCGGCATCAGCCGGTCCGCTACTCACCGCCGCCGACTTCGGCGGCGGACAGCCAATCGCACTCAGCGCCGGCGCACGGGCGACGTGCGTGCTCGCAGACGACGACACCGTCTGGTGTTGGGGCGCAGGCAAACCATCGTGCAACTCGACCGGCATGTGCGGCTCGGCTCCAGCGGTCCCCGCGGAGGTCGATCTGGGGGGCCGCATCCCCGTCGCTCTCGACCTCGGGTTCGACCACGCGTGTGTCCTCTTCTCCGGCGGCGGCGTCGGATGCTGGGGCGTCGGCGACGACGGCCGGCTGGGTTATGGCGACACCGACGACGTGGGCGACGACGAGCCGCCATTGGCGAAGGGCCTCGTCGATGTCGGCGCCGGTCGAACGGTGAAAGCAATCTCGGCCGGCCGGCGGGGGACCTGTGCGCTGTTGGACAACGACACGATCCGTTGCTGGGGCGACGCCAGCGAGGGTGTTCCTGGTGGCGCAAACACGATCGACATTGGTGATGATGAGGCGCCGGGTGATGCCCCGCCGGTGAACTATGTGGGCACGGCGACGTTCCGGCCGTTGTCGCCGTTCCGCATCTTGGAAACCCGTGCGGGCCAGCCTGGTCCGGGCCCGATTCAGGGCAAGGGCATCGTCAACCCTGGCGGCCAGATCGACGTGCAGATCACCGGACAAGGCGGGATCCCCACCACCGGCGTCTACGCCGTCGTGTTGAACCTCACCTTGGCCCAAGCGATCGACCGCGGGTTCGTCACGGCGTTCCCGTTCGGCACCGCTCGACCGAACGCCTCGAACGTCAATGTCACCGGACCTGGGCAGACCGCGCCGAACAAGGTGATCGTGCCGGTGTCCCAAGACGGCAAGATCTCGATCTTCACCCGCGGCGGCGGACACCTGATCGCTGACGTGTTCGGCTACTTCGAGGCCACGGCCTCGGCCGACGCTGGTCGCTTGATCGGTGTGAATCCCGCTCGCGTCGTCGATACGCGGCCTGGCTTCGATCCGGCCGGCCAGAAGGGCAAGCTCGGCGCCGGCGGCGAGATCGAAGTCAAGGTGACCGGCGCCAACGGCGTGCCGGCGACGGGGGTCAGTGCGGTTGTGCTGAACGTGACGGGCGCCGACGGCGACGACCGTGGCTTCATCACCGTGTATCCGGGCAACGTGGCCCGGCCGACGACGTCCAACATCAATCTCTCCGGCGCCGGGGCAACGCGGCCGAACACCGTGATCGTGCCGGTGTCGCCGTCGGGCACGATCAAGATTTTCAGTCAGAAGGGCGCGCACATCGTGGTCGACGTCACGGCGTACTTCACCGACGCCACTGCTGCCGACACCGACGACGGGCTGTTCGCTCGGATCAACCCGGCTCGTTTGGGCGACTCGCGCGACACCACCAGCGGGCCCCTGCCGAAGGGTGGCTCGATCACCTTCGAGGTCGAGGGCAAGCTCGGCATCCCGAACACGGCGAACGCTGGCGTGTTCAACCTGACTGCGACCGAGTCGCTCAACCGAGGGTTCGTCACCGGGTACCCCAGCGACATCCCGCGGCCGGATACGTCGAACCTCAACCTTCCTGGGCCGAACGAGACCATCGCCAACCTGGCGGTGCTCCCCCTCGGCGACTCCGGCGACATCACCCTGTTCACCCAGAACGGCGCCAGCCTGATCATGGACACCGCCGGCTACTTCCTCTAACCAGCCACCATCTCCCAAAAATCCCGGGGATTCCATGCGCCACGCGCCTGGAATCGCGAACAGAAGGAGCACTCCCAACGCTCTGTGCTACGGGATAGCATTGTTGCGTGCTATCTGAGCGCACGCCGTTCCCTCATCAAGGGCCGCTTGCGCCCGAGGAGGTGCGCGGTCGAGACGGCCTGATCGCCGAACTCGTCGAGCGGGTCACCGGCCGACGGGTGACTGCGCTGCTCGGTCCGCGCCGCTACGGCAAGACCAGCGTGCTCGGAGCCGTCGCGGCCCGCGTTCACGAAGCCGGCGTTGCAGTCATCAGCCTCGACCTCTACGAAACACGGTCGGTCGCCGACCTTGCCGTCCGGCTCGACGGCGCGCTCGCCGCGTCGACCCGACACGGCAACACGCACCTTTCGTCGGTCGCCGTCGGCGGGTCGCTCAACCTGGGCGTACTCAAGGTCGAGTTCGCCAAACCACCCGCCCAACGCCCCGACCCCGACGCCATGCTCGATCTTCTGCTCGACGTGATGGTGGAGGCGGCGCGAGCCGAACCGACGCTGCTCGTCGTCGACGAGTTCACCGGCATCAACGGCGTGGACGGGGGCGCCGGCTTGCTGCGCACCAAGCTGCAGCATCACGTTGACGAGATCGCGGTCGTGTTCGCCGGCTCGGAGCCCTCGGCGATGACGGCGATGTTCACCGACCAGGCCCAACCGTTCTACGCGCAGGCGGACATCATCGACATCGAGCCGTTCACCCTGATCGAGCTTGACCAAATCATTCGCCGCGGGTTCACCGAGTCGGGACGACAACCGGGTGGTCTCGCCGGGCTGGTGCACCACGCCACCGGCGGCCACCCATATCGGGCGATGCAACTCGCCGACGCCGCGTGGCTGCGCGCCGACGACGCCGGCAGCGGCGACGCCGCGTGGCCCGAAGCGCTCGACGCAGTCCGCCGAAGTATCGCGCCGGGCATCGAGGTGTGGTTCTCCACATTCAGCAACCCAGAACAGGTGGTGCTGCGGGCGCTCGCCACCGGCCGACCGCTGTTCGGCGGCACACTCGAGCTATTCGGTGTGTCGTCGGGAGCCGTGCAAGCGGCGCGCGATCGGCTGATCGCCAACGGCACACTCACCCGCGATCCGAGCATCGTCGACCCCCTCTTGGCCGACTGGATTCGCCACACGCTCCCGCTCTGACCACCACCAGAACGTGCGGCCTCACCGCGCACGCGTCTGTGTCCGCGGGATCCAACACGGAGCAATGGCGTGATGGCTGCGTTGTTAGAGACCTGTTAGATCGCCCCTGACACGCTGCCGCGATGGTGCTGCGGCTCGATGTACTCGGACCGCCACGACTCGTGGTCGACGAGCAACCACACAAGCTGCGTCCGCGCGCCCTCGACGTGCTGAGCGCACTCGCGGTACGTCCAACGGCCGCCGCAACAACCGACGTACTGGCCGAGTTGATCTGGACCGAAGTACCAGTGAGCGCCCACGCGGTGATCCAAAACCAGGTCGCCTACGTGCGCACCGAGATCGGCCCCGACGCCATCACCACCGAACGCGCCGGATATCAGCTCGGCACCGAGATCCGCCGCGACGTCGACCGCTTCGAACAGATGGTCGGCAACGCCGACCGAGCGCGACGCCTCGGCGACGTGCGCACTGCACACGATGAGGCCGCTGTTGCGCTCGAGTTGGTCCGCGGTGCGCCGTTCCAGCGCCTTCCAGCAACGATCCCGGTCGTGCGCGCTCGGCAGCATACGACGGCACTGATGCTTGCGGCGGAGGAAACGTTGGCGTCGGCGCTGATCGCGCTTGGCGAACATGAGCGCGCCGCCGCGCTCGCCGAGCGGATGGTGGCCGACAGCCCCCAGCGCGAGTACCGGTGGGCGCTAGCTGCGGTTGCGCTGTACCGCGGCCAACGTCGCCGCGAAGCACTCGCCTCGATGACTGCGGCGGTGCGCACCTTGGCCGATGCCGGCCTTGAACCAGGGCCCGCACTCAAGCGACTCGAGTCGCTCCTCCATGCCGACGACCCGCGACTGTTCGATCCCGACGTGCTCGACGATCTCGTCCCGCAATCTGGTGGCCGGAGTTCCACGTCGGCCGCGCGGCGATCGCCACGCAGTGTGCGCACAACCGTGCTCGACATCGTCGAACGCGAGCACGCGGCAGGACGGTCGGCACTGGTTGCGGTCACCGCCGACCGGCCCTTCGCGACCACAACCCTTGCTGAAGGCGTCGCGTCGACGGCGGAACGGTTCGGCTGGCACGGCGAGCTCGTCGAGTGCCGTCGCAGCAACGGCGACCCACGACATCCCGTCAACCTGATCCATGCGCTCGACCGGTTCGACCCAGTTTCCGGAGCGCCGCGTGCGGTCATCATCGACCACGCCGAAGCCCGAGGCCCCGACGCCGATCTGGCCATTGCATCGATCGTGCGCGACAACGGGCCGTCGATCGTGATGATCGGTGCCGCGCACCCCGAAGCAACCCATGTCCGTCTTGAGGACGCGCACGACCATCTCGACACCACGAACCCCACCGATGACGAACGTGCGCCCGACGTTGCGCTGCGCTTTGCGTTGCGGATCGCGCTGGGCCGTGGTGGCGTGCCACTCGACGTCGCCGACCAACTCCCGGGCCGCCGGCACCTGGCGCTACTGGCGGACCGTGCGCTCATCGACGTGTCGACCGAGCGACTCGAGGCCTGGTCGGACGACATCGGCGATCAACTGGTGGCCGACGCGTCGACCGCAGATCTCGCCGCCGCTCACGACGATCTCGCAGACGCATACCGAAACACCGGCGTCGCACCCGCCGAGGAGGCGCACCACCGCCTCGCAGCGGCAGCGCTCGATGGCGGCGACACGCAGGCGGCGCTCGATGCACTCACGCGCGCCGCCGATCACTTCGCCGAACGCGGTGAGCTGTATCGAGCGGCGGCGCTGCTCATGCGCAGCGCCGTACTCGCTGACGACCCCGGCGAGGGAGTCACTCGCAGCATTCGCGCCGGCGACTACCTCCGGAGAGCCGGGGACGTGCGTAGTGAGGACGTGCTGCGCGCCGCTGCACGCACGGCGATCAGCGACGGCCGCGTCGACTTGGCGGCGGACGCGTTGACGGGGCTCGGTGCGTTGGGTGCAACGTCCGAGGCTGGCAGCGTCGACCCGACGCTCGCCCGCGACATTGACGACGTGCTGGACAGCGATCTCGACCAAGAGCGCGCCGCACGGCTCGCAGGAGCGGCCACGCTGCTGCACTCGATCGCCGGCGACCATCAACGGACGGTGGCCTACTATCGCCGCGCCCACGGTGAGGCCGACGGGGCGACCGACGCCACGCGTGGCCGGGTGCTGCCGTACGCCTACATGGCGGTCACGGGTCCGGACTCGATCGGCGAGCGCCAGCAGATCGCCCGCGAGTTGTTCGCCCTCGCCGAGCGACTCGACGACGACGACGTGCGGTTCGAGGCGCTCCACCTGACCTTCTCCAACCAGCTTCAGCTCGGCGATCCAGCGATCTACTCAACCCATGTGGCGATGGCGGCGATGGCCGAACGTGGACGTGACCGCCAACGTGCGTGGGTGGCGAGCTACATCGGCTCGACCCTTGAACACTTGGCCGGCCGCGTCGACAAGGCGGAGGCGTCGGCCGAGTCGTGTCTCAGCGCGCCCGGCGTGGCAGCGTCGCGCACGATCGCCATCTACTCGGTACAGCTCATGGCGATCCGGCTGACGCAAGGCCGCTTGGCGGAGCTCGCCGAGCCGCTCGATCAACTCGTGACCGACCAGCCCGGTGTTCCCGGATGGCGTGCGGGGGCCGCGCTCGCCGCAGCCGAGGTCGGCGACCACGAGCGTGCGCACGCCCAACTCGAACAGCTGGCATCGATCGGTGGCCTCCCGACCGACGCCACCTGGTCGGCAACGGGATTCGTCGCCGGCTGCGCAGCTGCGCTCAGCGGTGACAGCGCGGCCGCCGAGTGGCTTCTGCCGGCACTCGCACCAATGGCCGGCCTGATGTCGTGGCCGGGCAGCTGCACGCTGGGCCCGTGCGACGCCGCGATCGGCGCACTGCACGCCGTGCGCGGCGACGACGAGCAAGCGATGCAACACCGCCGGTCGGCGCGGGCGATCCTCGAAGACTTGGCGTCGCCTGTGTTCAATTCCCTCCTCGATCGCCTCGATCAAGTGAGCCTCGGCTGATCGTCGACCCGCCACCTAAAAACCGGGGAATTCAGGCGCCAGGCGCCCGAAATCGCGAACAGAACCGCCGCTGATCGCGCACAGCTACGGGTAGCGCGTGGCGAGCCAGTCGGCGACCACCGCCATCGCCGCCGGTCGGTGACCTTCGAGATAGTGGGGAGCGCCCGGCATCTCGTGGTACGTCACGTCCTCTGCACCCGCCGCGTCGACGATCTCCTTGGCCTGCCACACCCGGATCTCGGTGTCGGCAGTCGGATGCACGAGCAGCGTCGGCACCGTCACGCTCGGCATCGTGTCGGCCAGCTTGGCGCTGCTCGACAACCCGGACCACGTACTCAACCAACCACGCGCGGTCATCGTGCGCGCCAGACCACCACGCCCGTAATTCGCATCGAGGGGGTCGGGAAAAGCGAAGAGCGAACCCATCGGTCGGTCGTCTGGATCGATCGACAGGTCGAGGTATGCCGGATCGGCCAACGTGCGATAGATCGTGAGGTACTTGGTGAACACGGCTTGGCGTCGGAGATCGCGCCACGCCAACGGATCGCTGGCGCGGTCGGCGTTTCGCAAGTCCGGGATCACCGCCATCGAGGCATCGATCGACTCCGTCGCGATGGCATCGATACGGGCAACGCGATCGCGCTGCGCCGCGCGATAGCGCTCGAGCCACGCTGGGTCGTACGAGCACGGCTCGGGCCAGGGTCGCCACCCGTTGTCGGGGTGATACATGTCGAGTTCGGCGTCGGTGGAGAACGGATCGGCCTCGTCGGTCACCGAGGGGTCGATCACCTGCAGCATGAACACGCCCTCACCGGGGTGGGCGGCCATGCCAATCCATCCATCGCCAATGTCGAGTTCGGCGTTGGCCATCGCCATCAACGAGCCGCCGCCCGAGTTGCCGAGCAGCACCACCGCCGCAGCACCGCGGCGAACCATCTCATCGTGAGCGGTCTGCACGTCGACGATGCACGACTCGTGGAGGCAGTCGGTGTCGTTGTTCATGTAGCGCGTGCCGAATCCGAAGACGGCGTAGCCGGCGGCGGCGAGCAACGGGCATGCGTAGTGCACGCTGAAGTCGCCGCGCGGGTGAGAGAGGATCACCGCGGTCTCCCACTTGCCGTCGGGGGGCGTCCACAACACGCCGCGCACCAGGCCTCCATCGGGCGACACGAGGCGGATCGGTTCACGCCGCACGGCGACGCCCGGATCGTCCTCGGGAAGCGGCCAGTAGCCGAGGCCAAACGGCCGCTCGGCGCCGAGCATCACGTCGAGATCGCGCACGACCCGACCGTAGGTCAGCTCGCCGGTGTCGGTGCCACCGGGTCGTTGTCCATCACCAACGGTGGGCGAGCGAGCGACACACCGCCACTGGTGGCGAACGGCCCCAGCTGATCGACCAACGTCGATGATCCCATCGAGATGCCGTCGGAATGGAGCTGCTGATCGACCTCGATCCCGACCCACTCCCCCACCGGATACCGGGCGATCATCATCGTGTAGTCGGCGTTGATGTAGTGCAGACCTTGATCGCTGTTGTTGGCCAAGGGACAAGCGATATCACCCGACAAGGCCGCGCGGACAAAGGGTGTGAGCGGCTCACCCTCGACGAGTTCGGCCGTTTCGTTGCTCCACACTCGACCCCGCTGACCGCCATCGTCGTCGACGCCGAAGCCGCCGCTGACAGGTCGAAACCACCAGGCGGTCTGGCCCGGTGAGCCGCCGTCGGGCGGCGCGTCGACGTCGTCGGGATCAGGCCACGACTCGCGCTCCGGTCGCCAAATGTTGCCGGGCGGATTCTCACTCTCGGCGAGGAATACCGCCGTGGCCCGCACGACCTCGTGGCCATCGCACTCGAGGTTCGCCTCGCCGACGGTGATTCGCCGCCCCTGACGCAACGTGCGGACACTGGCGACGACCGGGGCCATCGGCGCCGGCCGGAACAGGTCGACGGTGAGCCGCGCCGCTCGTCGGCCCGGCTCACCGAATGCTCCCTCGAGCGCACGCGCGGCGATCGCCCCGAGCAGGCGACCGTGCAGCATGTCGTCGCCCCACGGGGCGCGGGCGTGGGCAAGTGGCGCGAGGCCGCCGGCCGTCGATCGAAAGTACGGATCGGTCACCCGTGCCGGTGTACCACGCAGCGTTCGTTACGCAGGTACCCGACGACGCACTCGCGCTCAGCCGTGCGGCGGGCCGAGGATGGTGCAGCCGTAGTCGGGTGCCGCTTCAGCCATCCGCGCGATGTCGGGGGGTCGCTGTTCGGGCACTCCGTCGTGCGTCGCCTCGTCGCCGGTGAGCCGCTCGACCCCGAGGCCCGCGCGCTGGTCGAGGAGTTCGCGAGGCAGTCGACCTCGGACCTGATCCGGACGACCGCGGCCCTGGCCGCGCTGCCCGACGTGGACGCCACGCGGATCGC
>JBCBSO010000141.1:0-8534 GCA_039819205.1 Actinomycetota bacterium | reverse complement strand
CGGAGTGCGCAGCGCAACGGTCACCATCGACGACTTCGCGCCGCAGTGGTTCACCCCGCACTCACCACGTCGGACGACCGACGGCGGGCTCACCGCTCCGTTCGTCGTGACGCGCCCGCCGACGCCGCTCGAGCGGCGGCTGCAACGGCGGATCGACCGCGCCGTTGCCACTCCGCCCGACGTCGCCCGCACCGCACAGCTGCTACGCGACGCCGCCCCGCACGAACGACTCGTGCCACAGTTGCGACCGCCGCCCGTTCCCACCGCACCCGCCGCTGGCACCTTGCGTGCCGACCATCCAGGCGATGGCGTGCCGATCGGGGTGCTCGACCGGCCCGAGGTGAACGAGCCAGCGGTGTGGTGGTGGTTGCCGGGACAGAGTGTGCTGATGGTCGGCGGGGTCCGTTCTGGGGTGCGCGAGGTGTTCCGTAGCGTGGTCGACGGCATCGCCGAGCGGCTCGCGCCCGACGATGTCGCGGTGCTTGCGGCGCTTGCCACACAGAGCACCCGCCGAGCTGCGGACCGGCTCGATCACTGTCGACTCGCGGTACAACCGACCGACCGTGCCGGCGTCGTAATGTTGGTCGATGCACTCGAGCGGCTCGCGTCGGAGATCGACGATCACGCCCCGCGGCCGCTGCTGCTGATCGACGATCTCGGCGCGATACGTCGCGCGCTCGACGCAACGGAGGCTGGGCGTCTCGACCGCGCGCTTGGTCGCCTGCTTGGCGACGTCGACATCGTGGCCACCGTGTCCACCATCGCCGACGCCGGCCCACTGGCCGACATCGACCGGCGGGCGATCGGTGCGCTGGGCGACCCCGACGAAGCGTTCCGGCTTGGGGTTCCCGACGACGTCGCAACGGCCGCTGCGCCAGGTCGGTGTTGGATCGTCCCCGACGCGACCATCGGCGTCGTCGCAACGAGCACCGCGGCCCACGACGACCAGCGGACAGATCGATGAGTGGACTCGCCGCACCACAACGCGGCAGCGGCATCGGGCTTGAGCTCACCGCCACCGTCGTGCGCGGCGTGCGGTTCGTCGACGGCGAGCTGACGGGCGCAGCCGAGGTCGCCATCGGTGCGCCGAGCGACGACCGTGCGCTTGTCGATGCGTTGGTGTTCACCCGCGCGGAGCTCGACGACGATGGTGCACCGACGCGGCTGGCGACGTTCGCTCAGGGCGCCACACTCCAACGCCGTGATGTCACCGGGTTGACCGGGGTCGAACTCAACACCGTGCGCCACGGTTTCGCCGAACACGACGACATCGGATCGACGCTGCTCCTCGACGACGGGCCTCGACGCTGGCTGATGGTGATCGGATGGGCTGATCGACGGGTTCGCCATCTGGAGCAGCTCGCCGAGCTTGCCGGATTCGTCGACGTGACCGTCGAGCCGAGCCCCGTCGCGCTCGCTCGGACCTCGCCGCCAGACATCACCCGCACGACGCGCGTTGCCGCTCCTGGCGACACGTTCGCCATGGTGCAACTGTCGGGCGTACCGGTCGCCGCGGCGTCGGTCAGCGGCACCGGGATCACTGCACCAGACCTGGGGCAGCGCCGCGACGACGTGTCGTCGACATGGTTTGACGAGCTGGTCGAGCCGCCGTTGCTCGCCGCAGAGCTCACCGACCTGGGCGTCGCCGAGGCCGGCGGGCCGGTTGCATTGCGCGTCGGCGACGGCGCATACCCCGACTATCCCGATGCCGATCTGCGTTCCGCACGCCGACAGTGTGTGGCCCTCGGCGCAGCGATTGGCGCGGCCGGACTACGCGGACCCCTGCGACCCGTCGACACCGTCGAGGATGCGCAACACGCCGACGCCGCCGGGCAGCTGCGGCGCCCCTGGGCGGTCGAGCGAGTGCCCGAATCCACCGATCCGACAACCGGCGAAGTACTGCGACCGCGACGTCGGCGTGGATTGCGTCGCCTGTGGCGCTGAGCAACCGGGCCACCCTGGAGCAATGGTCGGTCGTCGCGGGACGACAGCTGGTCGCACGATCGGCGATCAGTGGCGCCCGGGCACCTGTGTCCCGACGGTCGTGCTGTACTCGGCGAGGTTGGGCCCGATGATGTTCTTCAGCTCGGATCTCCTGCTGCACATCCAGCCGGTGCCAGCTTCGAGTTCGACTGCGTACGGCACGGTACGGTGCCGCTGATGAGTGCTGATGCGAACCTGCGCAACGCTGTCGGTGGTCTGCCGTCGCCCGAGTTCGACACGAGCCCAACGACGCTCGGCACGCCGTTGTCCGAGGCGAAGGTGGCGATCGTCACGACAGCGGGCCTCAAGCGCAGCGGTGAGGTCGAACTCTGGCAACCCGGTGATGGCTCGTACACAGTGATCCCGGCTGACGCCCGCGATCTGCAGCTCTCGCACTTCAGTCCGAACTTCGATCGATCGGGCATCGCGGCCGACCTCAACGTGGTGTATCCGATCGACCGGCTGAACGAGCTCGCCGACGCCGGCGTGATCGGATCGGTTGCCGAACGGCACCTGTCGTTCATGGGCGCCCAGTTCGACTTCGCATCGATCATTCAAGACACCGCCCCGCGCGCTGCGCAGGAGCTGGTCGATGACGACGTCGACGTGGTGATCTTCACGCCGGTTTGACCACTGTGCACGCGCACCGGGGGTGTGCTCGCAAACGTGTTCGAACAGGCCGGCATCACAACGGTCAACATCGGTCTGGTCCGCGGCCAGCTGGAGACATCGAAGCCGCCACGGGCGCTCTACGTCGAGTTCCCGCTCGGGCGGCCGCTCGGACGACCCGACGACGTGGAGCTGCAGACAGCGGTGCTCACCACGGCGCTCGAACTGACCAGTCGCGACGACGGCCCGTTCATCGTCGATTACCCCGAGGTGATCGCCGAAGAAGGGGACGAGCCGGCGTCGTGCCCGATGCCGCCTCGTCACGATCCGGATCTGCACCCGGCGATCGACGAAGCGCGCGGCATCCGCAACGCCTACCAACGCAACGTCGACACGACTGGCCGGACCTTGCTCGGCCGGGTGGCGTCGCCCGATGTCGACGGTGTTGTCACGCTCATCGAGCAGGTGATCCGTCTCGAGAGCGGCGAGCGACTCGACGACATCGGCTGGGACAGCGCCACCGCTATCGCTGCCGGTCAAGACATCCGCGCCTACTACGAAGAGGCCGGCTTGCAGCTCGCCGACAACGTGGTCGGCGCGCGCTCACTCGAGTCGTGGTTCTACTCGGCCACCGAGGCAGGCCAACTGATCCGGCGAGCTCAGAAGGTGATGAAAGAGCAGGGCACTGCGGACGACTTCGTCGTCCAGTACATCCTGCCGGGCACACAGGCACGCTGACGATCGGGTCCCTTCCGCCCGTTTCCGGACAGGTTGACGCTCGCGTCGGTGCCGTATTGAACGGCCAATTCTCGGCGTCCAGCCTTGCGGTGGCCGCAAGTGAGCGCTCCGAGGAGCCACAGCCAGGTCCAGAAAGGTCCGATCACCCGTAGGGGCGCACGCTGGGCCGAGCCATCGCGCGCCACATCGGTCCGTTGATCAAATGCGCCCGACTTCGTCCATGTGAGACGGCGCCCCCGCCCTGCACGTGACAAAGCAAGTGACTCGGCGTGTGACGAGTCAGTCGCGATCGAAGATCGAGGGCCGTTCGCCGAACACCGCAACCGCCTGACGCAGCGGCACGAGATCGCCACCGCGTCCTTCGGCTGCGGCAACGGCATCTTGCGCGATCCGTCGGGCCTCGCTCAGCTCGTCGCGCAGCGCCGCATTGTCGACCTCGAGCTGCATCACCCGACGGATTCCTTCGAGGTTGAGCCCCTCGTCGGTGAGCTGAGAAATGCGCCGCAACAGTGCGATGTCGGCGTCGGAGTACCGACGGTTGCCACCCTGTGTACGTGCCGGGGTGACCAGACCGCGTCGCTCGTAGATGCGCAGCGTTTGTGGGTGCATGCCGGCCAGCTCAGCAGCGACCGAGATCACATAGACGGCGTGCGTCGCCGAGCGTTCGATCCGTTGGTTGCTGCGGTCTGTGCTCATGCCAGCGATGCCCTCGGGTTCACGGTAGTCGCCTCGGCGAGTTGTTCGAGTGCCGCCCGTTGTTCGTCGCTGAGTTCGGTCGGCACCTGCACGTTGACGGTAACGATGAGGTCGCCTGTGGCGGACGACGTTTCGATGCCGCGTCCTTTCACTCGGTGACGGCTGCCGCTCGGCGTGCCTGGCTTGAGCCGCAGCGTGACGCGTGAGCCGTCGAGCGTCGGCACATCGATCTCGCCACCGAGGGCCGCCTCGGCGTACGTCACCGGGACGGCGACGGTGAGATTGTTGCCCTGGCGGCCGAACATTTGATGTGGCATCACGGTGAGCTCGACGAGCAAATCACCCGCCGGGCCGCCGTTCCGACCTGGTCCGCCGCGCCCCTTGAGGCGGATCGTCTGACCGTCCTTCACACCGGCGGGGATGCGCGTCTTGACCTCGCGCTGGCGCTTCTCGATGCCACTGCCATGGCACGTTGGACAGGGGTCCTCGATCAACACACCCTTGCCTTGGCAGACGCGACACGGCGACGAGAACGAGAACAGGCCTTGGTTGTCGTCGACCACGCCGCGGCCGCCACAGTTCGGACAGATCCGTGGGCTGGTTCCGGGCCGTGCGCCAGAGCCATCACACGTGGAGCACTGGGCATCGGTCGTGAGGTACAGCGTGGTCGTGATTCCCGAGACCGCGTCTTCGAAGTCGATCGTGAGATGCGCCGTGATGTCGTCGCCACGGCGCGGGCCGACACCCGCTGGCCCGTTCGCTCCGCCGGGCGCCGGGCCGCCGCGACCGCCGCGACCGAACAGGTTGCCGAAGATGTCGCCGAGGCCACCGCCGTCGTCGCCAACGTTGAACCGGAAGCCACCCTGGCCACCGCCGGGTGCGCCGCCCATCCCACCGAGGGGTCCCATCTGGCGCACCTCGTCGTACTCGGTGCGCTTGTCCTCGTCGCCCAGCACGTCGTAGGCGGCCGAGACTTCTTTAAAGCGCTCCTCGGCGGCCGTGTCGCCAGGATTCTTGTCGGGATGCAAATCGCGGGCGAGCTTGCGGTACGCCTTGGTGATGTCTTTCGCCGAGGCGTCATCGTCGACGCCGAGAATCTTGTAGTAGTCGGTCTCGAACCACTCTCGTTGGGGAGCCAATGTCGGTCACCTCCTCGGTGCGCTCTGGGGTTGCTCCTCGCCGGCCACCACGGTGGTCGCCGGCCACGCGCCGGCTGCGGGCGCTAGTCGGTTGTCTTCACCATCGCGGCGCGCAGCACCTTGCCCTTCCACAGGTAGCCGCTGCGCAGTACCTCAGCGACGGTCGGCTCGCCGCCGCCCGCCGGTTCGTGGGCGACCGCTTCGGCCACCTCCGGGTCGAATGGGGCGCCGTCGAGGTCGACGAGCTCGAGCCCTTGCTTCTTCAGCTCCACCAGCATCTGGTTGAGCAGTGGACCGACCTCGTCGGGGTGCCGTAGATAGGCCGCCTCGGCAGCATCGAGCACGGGGAGCAGTGCTTCGGCGAGCCGTCCGGTCGCCCGGTCGGCATCGGCCTGCGCTTGGGTCTGCATGCGGCGCCGGTAGTTGTCGAAGTCGGCCTGCACACGCTGGGCCATCGCCCGGTACTCCTCACGTTCGGTGAGCAGCGCCTCGACATCGACATCGGAGAAGTCGGGAGCGACGGCGTCGAACTCGTCGAGGTCGTCGACGTCGGCGATGTCGCCATCGCCGGTGCCGGCGGTGTGTGATGGTGACGCCGCCGGCGCGGCACCCGCGGCGGGCCGCGGCATCGACGACGTGATGTCGTCGATCTCGCTGGCCCGCTCGGTGCCGTCGTCGGATGCGCCGATCGTGTTGTCGGTCATATCGCCGCCTTGCGCGTTGCGCTCGACGTCACTTCTCTTCGTCGACGATCTCGGCGTCGACGATGTCGTCGTCGTCGACCGCGCCGGCGCCGCTGTCGCCAGTCTCCTGGCCCGAGGCAGATGAACCGGCCGCGTTGGCGTCCTTCGACGCCGCCTCGTACAGCTTCTGGCTGAAGGCCTGGCTGGCCGACATCAACGTTTCGGTGGCGGTCTTGATGGCATCGTTGTCGTTGCCCTCGAGCGCCGTCTTGAGATCGGCGAGCGGCTGTTCGACCGCCTGCTTCTCGTCGGCCGACACGTTGTCGCCCTGCTCACGCAGCACCTTCTCGGTTTGGTACACGAGCGAGTCGGCGTTGTTGCGCACCTCGGCCTCTTCGCGACGTTGACGGTCCTCGTCCGCGTGCGCCTCGGCGTCTTTGACCATCTGATCGATGTCGTTCTTGTCGAGGGTCGACTGACCGGTAATGGTCATCGACTGCTCCTTGTTGGTCGCCCGATCCTTGGCAGCCACATGGACAATGCCGTTGGCGTCGATGTCGAAGGTGACCTCGATCTGCGGCACACCGCGCGGAGCGGGCGGCAGGTCGACAAGCTGGAACTTGCCAAGCGTCTTGTTGTAGCTGGCCATCTCGCGCTCGCCCTGCAACACGTGGATCTCCACCGACGGCTGGCTGTCCTCGGCCGTGGTGAACACCTCGGTGCGCTTGGTGGGAATCGTGGTGTTGCGCTCGATGAGGCGCGTCATCACACCACCCTTGGTCTCGATACCAAGGCTGAGCGGGGTCACGTCGAGGAGCAGCACGTCCTTCACGTCGCCGCGCAACACGCCGGCCTGAATGGCCGCACCGATAGCAACCACCTCGTCGGGGTTGACGCTCTTGTTGGGCTCTTCGCCGGTCATCGACTCGACGAGCTCGCCAACCGCGGGCATGCGGGTGGAGCCACCGACGAGGATCACGTGGTTGAGGTCGCCCTTGCTGACGCCGGCGTCCTTCAACGCCTGCTCGAACGGGACACGGCAGCGCTCGATGAGGTCGGCGGTCATCTCCTGGAACTTCGAGCGGCTGAGGCTCTCATCGAGGTGCAGCGGTCCGTCGGCGGTGGCCGTGATGAACGGCAGGTTGATCTGCGCTTGCTGTACCTGGCTGAGTTCGATCTTGGCCTTCTCGGCGGCCTCTTGGAGACGCTGCGCGGCCATACGGTCTTGGCTCAGGTCGACGCCGTGCGCCGCCTTGAACTGCTCGACGAGCCAGTCGACGATGCGCTGGTCCCAGTCGTCGCCGCCCAGGCTGGTGTCGCCGTGGGTCGACTTGACCTCGAACACGCCGTCGCCGATCTCGAGCACCGATACGTCGAACGTGCCGCCGCCGAGGTCGAATACGAGCACGGTCTCGTCTTCGGAGCCCTTGTCGAGGCCGTAGGCCAACGCGGCTGCAGTGGGCTCGTTGATGATCCGCAGCACTTCGAGGCCGGCGATCGTGCCGGCCTCTTTGGTGGCGGTGCGCTGGGCGTCGTCGAAGTACGCCGGGACGGTGATGACCGCCTGAGTGACGGTGTCGCCAAGGTACGACTCGGCGTCGCGCTTCAACTTCATGAGCGTGCGCGCCGAGATCTCCTGGGGCGTGTACTGCTTGCCGTCGACGTCGTCGGACTTCCAGTTCTCGCCCATGTGCCGCTTGATCGAGCGGAAGGTGCGGTCGGGGTTGGTGATCGCCTGACGCTTGGCGACTTCGCCGACGAGCACTTCGCCGGTCTTGGAGAAGGCGACGACCGAGGGGGTCGTCCGGCTGCCTTCGGCATTGGGGATGACGACCGGGTCGCCACCTTCGAGGACGGCGACGACGGAGTTGGTGGTGCCGAGGTCGATGCCGACTGCCTTAGCCATGGGGGCTCCTTACTGATCCGGAGTGACGGACTGGAATTGGGGGGAGGACGGATGCATCCGAAGAACGGATGACAACAACGCTACGGCTCCCCAGATGCAGTCGCAACCCGCGACGCACATTTCCTAAGTCGTATCGACTCAAGTAATGTGCGAGTTGTCAGTCTGTTTCGCGTTCCTCCAGGTCACCGGGCCCAAACGCGTCCGGCAACAGCTCGCCGATCGTTCGGTCGAGCCGCTGATCCGACCCGGCGGTGAGGCTGTGCACCACCACGTCGGGTGCCGCGAACTCGAACAGACGCTGGCGGCAACCGCCGCACGGCGACCCGGGACGATCCCCATCGGTGATCACGACCACCTCGAGGATCTTCCGTCCGCCGGCAGCAACCATCGCCGCAATGGCCCCCGCCTCGGCGCACGTGCCAAGGGGATACGAGGCGTTTTCGACGTTCGGCGCGGCAACGATGCCCACGTCGGTGCGCAGCGCGGCACCGACGCGGTAGTTCGAATACGGGCAATAGGCATGTTCGTGGACGCGGCGTGCGGCAGCGGTGAGTTCGTCGTCGCTCACCACGCCCACCTCATCACCGCCGACCCAGCGTTCATCCCGGCATCCGCGCACCGACGAATCGACGCAACGAGCCGGGCATGGCGTTGACCAACGACGAACCGACGCGATTCTTCGCTCCTGGTACGACCACCGCCTTGTTCGCTGCGACACCGTCCAGTCCGATCGCGGCGACCTCGTCGGCCGTCTGCCAGAGCCAGTCGGGAATCGCCGAC